>JAIRMB010000005.1 GCA_031258995.1 Puniceicoccales bacterium | reverse complement strand
TGCGCATCCGGCACCTCTTCCGCCGCAACGGCTGCGAGGCCATCGGCGCCCTCAAAACCGTGCACGGCATCGGCTACCTGTGCCAGCCGGAAGAAAACCAACCGCCGGAACCGGCCGCCGCCGGCCCGTCGGTAAAAAATTCCTCGTCGGAAACGACTTAAAGAGCTTCCGGCGGAATTTCGTCGCGCAAGCGGCGCAAAAATGCTGAGCCAGCCCCATCTATCTTACGGGCCGTGTTTTACAACTACGTCACATGAGGGTAGACCCTAGGATAAAACCGCCGTTTGGCGACCATGGGGTGAAAAAATCTTGCCGATTGCGAACGGGTCCCTAGAAGGATCCCCAATGGCGCACGAATCCATCGCAAGAATGGCAGGAATCCATGGTTAACGCGTTTCCGAAAAAACCCAGCGGAAAGAAGAAAGATTTTGGGCGCAGCCGCTTTGATCGCGGGCCCCGTCGCAATGAGCGCATTCGGGTTCCGGAAGTGCGAGTGATTGGCTCCGATGGGGCCCAGCTGGGCGTTATGGCTACCCGAGACGCACTTGCGCAGGCGCGGGCACTTGGCTTGGATCTCATCGAGGTGGCGGCTACAGTCAATCCGCCAGTCTGTCGCATCTTGGACTATGGTAAGTTCAAATACGACGAAGAAAAAAAATCCAAAGGTCAACAAAAGTCCAACGCGTCCAAGACTAAGGAGGTGAAGTTCCGGCCGTCCGTAGACGTGGGCGACTACAATACGAAAATTCGGCATGGACAAGAATTTCTCTCCCAGGGTTTTAAGCTGAAACTCACGCTGATGTTCCGCGGCCGAGAGATGGCGCACCAGGAATTAGGATTCCAGGTGGTTGAGCGTGCCATCGGCGATCTTCGAGAGTTCGGTACCGCAGATTCCTCTCCTCGCTTGGCTGGACGCACGATAAGCGCAATGATTTCGCCGCGAATAGGGAAAGCGAAAAAGCGATCGCCGGCGGAGGTCGTGAGTGGAGGAAGCGAGCCCAATGGCGAGCGGCCCCTTCGGGGGCTTGTCGAGACAAAAAATAGTGTCTTAGAAACAAGTAGTTTCGGGAGTCTTCTGTCGATTTGATTCGTTTTTTGGAAAATTTATGGTCTACTATAACTCAGACATGGCGCGGCTGCTGAAATGCGATTGCTGTGGAGCGCCGGCGACCGTTCATCTCGTGCGAGTGTGCGATGGCGCCACTTCACGAATTAATTTTTGTGCCGTCTGCGCAAAGGCAAAGGGCGTCGTGGATGAGGCGGGTTCTCCGACGGAGATGCTGCTTGGTTCCGAGCTTTTTCAGAGCCAGCGCGATCCCGATGCCGTGGTCCAGTCCACCTGTGCCGGCTGCGGTCTTAACGGTGCTGAACTGCTGAAGCGGAAAACATTTGGCTGCGAGCGCTGCTACGAGACATTCTCTTCGCTGCTGAATTCCCTTTTGCGCCGTATCCAGCGGGGCAAGGAGCACTGCGGGAAAAGGCCGCAGTCGCGCACCATATTCTTGCGCACGGCGGCGGTGGAGTGGGACCGTTCTTCGACCCGAGCGGGCGAAAATCTGCCGGAACGTCTTTCTCGGGACCCGCGCGAGCTGGAATTGCTCCTTTCTCTCGCGGTCACTGAAGAGCGCTACGAGGAAGCCGCCCTGATTCGGCAGCACATCGACACCCTTCGCGCGGCAAAGGTGAAGAACCGTAAGAAGTCGATGGTAAAGGCAAAGCGGTAAATCCCTAAGAGATTCGATCCATTGGTGGGAGGTGACGGGCTCGAACCGTCGACCTCCGGTGTGTGATACCGGCGCTCTAACCGACTGAGCTAACCCCCCGGCTGTCGGGGCATTTCCAAAAAATGAAATGCCGTGAGTCAATGGTGAACTTTTCCAAAAAAGTAGCGAAAAGAGTTCGCGCGGCTATTCATTTCGTTTGACAGTATTCGCACCGGCGGCAAGACTGCGAATGCGTATGGCGGGAGGCGGTCCATCCTATCGAATCAAACTCATCACAGGCCCCCATGCGGGGGCGGAAGTGGAGATGGACAGCAATGACGCCCGCCTGACGTTGGGCAGCGGCGATGGGGCGGAATTGCTCCTATCGGATGCGCTGGTGCAGCCCCTCCATGCAGAACTTACCTACGACAGAGGTCAGATTTTTGTAAAGCCGTTGGACGGGAAAACATTCCTTAATGGGAAATTGCTTCAAGATAAAAATCCGGCGGCTGTCGGCGATTTCCAATTCATCACCGTGGGAGCCACCCATATTCTTGTTGGCCCCACCGACGGCGAGTGGTCGAAGCATGGCCCCGATGACGTACCCAATCTAGAAATCGAAGAAGGCGAGGTGCCGAAAGAAATCTTTAGAAAGGCGGATCTTAGCGCAGAACCGGCTGCACTGCGGGCGGCCCGAAGGGAAGTGGAGTCGGCCCGGCGGCGGAAAAGGCGTGTGCGGCTGCTGGTCTTTTTGGGTGGTGCATTTTTGGCGGCCATGGTGGCCATTGCCTGCTGGCCCAAAAAGAAGCAGATCGGTGCGGCGGACGTGGAAAAGGTGGTCCGGGCGCAGCTGGCCGCCATGGAGCAGTTTCCCGCTGTGACCGTTCGCGTGGAGCGGGGGCAAGTGGTGGTGGATGGCTATGTCCCCACAAATATCGACTTACGCGATCTGCGCACCGTCCTGCAGGCTGCCCACCCGTCCGTTCACTGCGCCGTTCGCAGTCAGGAGCGGATCACGTTTGCCGTGGAGGACTTGCTCCGCAGCATGGATGGCTGCCGACTGCGGGCCATTCAGCTGCAGCCGGGGGCCTACGCCATTGAGGGCTACGTCTACGACGGAGATGCCTGGCAAAAAATTCGCTCCCGCATCTCTACGGACGTGCCCGGGGTGAGAAAAATTCAAAACGACGTGCTAACGCCGGACCAAGTGCTTGAGTCTGCGCGAGAAATGTTAGGCCGCCACGGTCTTGCGCGCCAAATTACGGTCCTTCCGATGGCGGAAAAGATACTTTTTCAGGGAAAAATCAGTGCGCTCCAGACGGAACAATGGAAATCGGCGGCGGAGGATTGCATTCAAACTTTCTCCAATCATGCCCCTCTAGAGTTCGATGTGCAGACGCTTTCGGCGCAAACGGAGACTTCGCTGAATGCCTTTTTCCCAGAGCCCATACGTTCCATCACCGTTGGCTCTGGAGGGCTTAGCTGGGTTGCGACCGGAGATGGGAGAAAGTACTTCAGCGGCGCCTTTTTACCGAGCGGGTGGCGGGTGGACGGGATCTCGGCGGACGGCCTTTCCTTCAGCCGCGAGGGCCGCCGCATCAACATGCGACTGGAGGCGCTTCGATGAACGGAACCATTCAAAAGGAAAGGGTGGAAGCGCCGACTCTCATTCCTCTGGAGCGAGAATTGCGCGACCCAATGCGCCGTCGGGAAGTGCTGGAGCGGCTAATGGATGGCCTAGGTCAGGTGAATCGCCTCCTGATGAGCGGCTTAGACCAGCAACGCTTCGCCGCCTACGGGGCATTAAAAAAGAGTTTTCTGACGGCCATTGGGGTCGTAAAAAATTTTCGAGGTTGACGGAGAGATTCGGTTAACTACACAATTAGTTGAGGGTGGTGCTATGGCAGGAGGCAGTGGAGGTAGCGGCGGTAGCGGGAGTGGCATGCCGGACTTTTCGGGCGATCTTTTTCCTACGGCCTCCGGTGGCGGAGTTTACACGTTGGAACAACTCTACAAACTTCTGGGGCAAGTAGTTCATGATCAGGAGAGCGACTTAAACACGGCTATCGAGAATTTGGCCGCCAGTGGGAGCAACATCGACCAGGGTGCGCTGCTAAGGGTGCAAGGAATGGTGCAATCTTGGGGCGTGACGTCGGGATTGGCGAGCGGTACGCTCCGCGCCGCCGGCGAC
Source organism: Puniceicoccales bacterium (assembly GCA_031258995.1). Lineage (GTDB taxonomy): Bacteria > Verrucomicrobiota > Verrucomicrobiia > Opitutales > JAIRLM01 > JAIRMB01. The sequence continues at coordinate 3,036 of JAIRMB010000005.1, read as the reverse complement.
GCCCTCTCCCGCACAACGCAGGCTATCCGCTAGGAGTGATGGCAGTGGGGCAGGAGAAAAGTCTCTACGTTAATGCCATTCCCGCGGAGTTTGCCGAGGCGAAGACGGAGTGGCTGCAACTGCTCATGGCTGTAGGCTATGTAGCCTGTGGCCAGGGTAGGCCGTCCCAAGCTGTGATAATTTTCACCGGCATCGCGGCTGTCCGCCCCAACTCGGAACTGCCGCTGATCGGCCTTGCTGTGGCTCAAATCAACCAGGGAAAGCTGACCACCGCCTGCGACACACTGGTTCAGCGGGCTGCCGGGATCAATCCTGACAATCAGCTGGTGAAGGCGATGGCCGCTATGATTTTTCGTATGAGTGGGGCGGTGGGGGCCAGCGACCGGCTCCTAGACGAGATCATCGCGGACGGCTCAGACGGCGGAGCAGTGGAGCTGGCCTGCCATTTGCAAACGGAAGATTTTCGCTACCTGCGTAGGAGAAGAAGCTAGGAGAAAGCGAGCATGTCCAACGGTATAGTTTCAACGGTCGATTCGCTGCCCCCTCTGGGCGGCGCTGCTTCGGGGGGAACGCTTTTCGGCACCGTTCAGTCTGGCGACATAGGGCGGCTTTTGGGCCAATTGGATTCGGCCGGGGCCGCACAGGGCAATTCGGCTGCGCCGTCGGCGGGTGAAGCGTCGCCCTCTGTTTTTCAAAAACTGTGGAGGCCGCTGGGCGAGTTTCGCAAAAATTTTGACCACGCCGTCAACGACATCTCCGGCATCGTCGCCCGCGGAAATATTAGCATGCAAGACTTAATCCATATTCAGTTCCAGATGACCCAACTTTCCTACATGAACGACATCACCGCAAAAACGGCCGACAAGCTCTCTCAGGGGACCCAGACCCTCTTCCGCAACTCCGGTTAGTCGGCCGCGGAGATTGCACGAACACACGCCGGTAAGCTGGTGGAGCTGATCGGAATCGAACCGACGACCTCGTCGTTGCGAACGACGCGCTCTGCCGACTGAGCTACAACCCCACGTGCTCCTGACTGCTTCGGGGCCCCGTTCCGTCAAGAAGTTTCCTTCTCCGAAGCCCTGACGGGCTTTCACACTATCCCGAGCCGGATGGCTGCGGCGCCGTAAAAAAATACCGCCGCCATGGGCAAGGCGCAAAAAAAATTCGCCAGATCGTCCGACGAAACTAATCTGTGCCCCGGTGGTAACGGCAAATCTAGGGGAGCAGCTGCGGCAGGCGAGAGAGAAAAGGCAGCTTTCGCTGAAGCAGGTGGAAAGTGAGACAAAGATCCCCGAGGACTGCCTCCAGCAATTCGAAGACAACCATTTCGACTTCGATCTGCCCGCCATCTACCGACGCGGCTTTTTAAAAATTTATTCCCAATTTTTGGGGTTGGATCCGGCGAAGTTTATCGCCCAGGTGGATGGCGGAGACGAGAAAGGGGACAGGCCAACCGCTAGAAAAGAATATGTGGCAGAGGCTGCTGCCTCCGATGTTGAAGATTCAACAGAGAGGGCGGTGCCGGCCGTCGCCATGAGGGATTGGTGGGCATTTCTGCGGATGAAATTGAAAGGTCGGAGGTGGCTAGCCTACGGCGGCGGGACCTTGCTCCTTCTCCTCATCGGCTTTTTTTTCCTGCGTCCATCGACGAGTCGCGACCTAGAATGGGAGGAATTGCTTAACGGCGAGGGCGCCGATGTGGTCTACGTGACTCCCAATGCGATCAAACGGCTGACGCTCAACGCATCAAATGAAGTCCGAGTGCTGGTGAGAGAAAAAAATTCGAAGCAAAAAATTTTTTCCGGCACCCTAAAAAAGGGGGCTAGTGAAAACGTTTCCGTCCGTGAGGACGTGCAGATTTCCTATTCGGAAGGCAACGCGCTAACGATTCAGAAGGAAGGGGGCGAGGTCATTCGTCCCAAAAATTCCGGCGCCGGTTGGCTGGAAGTTGCCTACTAGGACCATGAAAGAACTCCGGCTGTTTAGCTCATGGGGATCCCTCGCCCTCTGGGCGGGTTTTTTCGAAGAACTGCCCCTTTGGCTCTGGCCTTCTCACATCGCCGAAGCGCTAGATACCGTGATGGGCAGAGGAAAAGATTTTTTTTCGCCGGCCAAAGGCATAGTGATCCACCACAGCGCGACGGTGGGTCCATCCGCTTTTTTGCGACCCCCTCTGCTGCTAGGGGCTAACTGTACCGTTGGCGGCGGCTGTGAGGTAAAAGGTTCCATCCTGATGGACGGCGCCACCGTTGCCCACCTCAGCTATGTGGGGGATTCCGTGCTAGGGAATGGGAGTCACTTGGGGGCCGGCGCCGTTCTATCCAATCTGCGGCTGGACGGCCAGCCGGTGCGGATTCAATTGCCAATGGGACCCCAACAGACAGATTTGCGGAAATTGGGTGCATTCCTGGGCGACGGGGCTCAAGTGGGCTGCAATGCGGTGCTGCAGCCCGGAACGGTTCTGGGCCACGGGGCGCTGGTGCACCCCTGCCTTGCCTTCGGCGGCTTTCTCCCGGACGGTGCAGTCGCCTACTGCCCGGAACGGCCTGCGATCTCAGCGGGAAAGCCTACCAGAGCCGGAAAAGACGTCGGACCGAAAGACGCCGAGCGGTGATCTTCAGGTTAATCTGCCAGCTTTCTACCCCCTGCCGTCTGGAGTAGTCTACGGCCTCCCGTATGCGCTTGCTCCATTCGGACTGCTCCCGCGGGCGAAATTCCTCTGCATCGTACATGAAGCAAATCGCCACTATGGTCCGGTTCCCTTCGCCGGCTAGTCGGGCGAGCTCGTAAAAGTGCTTAATTCCTCGCTCGAAGTAGTTAGGATCGGGCGGACGGGATAGGGGCGTATCGGCGTTGAAGAACAGCTCTCGCATGGGGGTCTTCAGCTCTAGGTAGGTGCGCTGTTCTCCACGCCGAATGCAGAGATCCAGCCGCGAGTTCCCCTCTCGCACTTCGTGCAGAATTTTCGCCCCATTGCAGGGGACCATCCCCTGTAGGGCATCGGTTTGCAGCAACTCCTCCACCCAGCCGTTAATG
>JAIRMB010000048.1 GCA_031258995.1 Puniceicoccales bacterium | reverse complement strand
CTCGAAACTTTTGGGGCCGTCAGGCCATTAGAATTCATATTTCGCTCGCTGGGAGCCATTTGCGCTCCTTACGGGCCGGTGGAGCCGCAAAGAGAGGTCGATGGTTGCCGCTACGGTGGGCCGATGGGAGAAGCCCAATTCGAAGGCCGGTAAATGGAAGCTTTGTCTCCTGACTTCCCTAAAAAACGGAACATTAAATCATTTGTAATTAATGTTTTCAAGACTGCACGGCGCGATGCCGGCTTTGGCTGCGTACGCTTTCTTGCTGACATTTGTTGCGCGATATATACAATTTCTTCATATGGGAATTGCTGGGGTACGAAATTTGGAAGTGATGAGGTCCTTCTGTAGGACTCTCCAGGAGGTTGGTAAGTCTCCCGATACCAAGCCTTCAGAAGGATTCACTCCTACTTCAACGGATTTCATTGGAACGACTACAGAGTTTTCCGTTGAACGTTTGAATAAATTAAATTGGGGCGATGCGTATGCTGTCATATATTCGTTCCATCGGATGTCTAAGGGCCGCTTCGCCTCGTTTGTGATTGCGCTTTTCTCAAGCAGGAAAAGTCTTGACTTGAAAGCCGTAAACAGTGCTCGCACCAGTGCGACATCCACTTTAGCCGAAATTGATGAATTTACTAACGGACTTGAAAGCGATTTCAGCCTAGAACATATTTCGCATCTAGAACTTGTTCCAAAGCGACTAAACTTTGCGAATATTAGTTCTAATGAGAAGAAAGGGCAATTTAGACTATTCTTTTTAAAAGATCTAAAAGACTTCACGGTAGCTACGCATCCCGAATGCGTATGGAGAGGCGGAATAAGTCACTGGCGCTTATGTACGTCGAAGAGCACGAGCACTTATGTTGGGACTGGAACGGAAGATGATGTATTTGGACATAGGAAAAAATCCGATGACCTGGATGACGATACGATCCTGCGTTCGCAATATGATTGCAACGAACCATTCCCCGGTGCGGCAATATCTTGCTCTCCAGTTGAGCCGGCACTGGCTGCGGTGACAGGTCTTCCCGCGTCGGAAGACACCACTGACCATAGGCGTGCTTTCTTCGAGATGGCAGCCCGTTGGGGAGCAAGATACATAATAGATTTAAGGCATAAAAGAAATGTATCTGGCACTCATGAAAACGCAGGGCAGGATTATGTATCCGACCCTTCTATGCATGACTATTTACGCAGGGCAAATGAAGGAAGCAGTCCCGGAAGAGTTCTTTTTGTAGCGACTCCTCTCATTTATGGACAAGGCACTGACGCCGGGCATAAAATGTGCCATGTGGCCGTCCGCAATCTGCCGGATAATGGAGTGCTTCAAACACAGCAACTTATTGCGTTATTTAATGAACTTGACGCCCTGGAAGCGGTGCATGGGGTAGGCCCAGTCATTTATCATTGCAACGGAGGACTCGGTCGCGCGCCGTCAATTCTGACTCTGCGCACATTATGGAGAGTAGCCAAAAGGGCGTGCGCACTTGGGATGCGCGTCGTTTGGGATGAATGTCGCCAGGAAGAGCTTGTTACTGGCAATACGGTCAATTTGGCCGCTCTACTGCGCAGAATACTAGTTCGCGGAACCCATGCCCGCAGTACGTTCGTGCAGTCACAGGCACAATTTGAAGCTTTGCCGGCATTTGGACGGTATTTAGCCGAAAATCCGTCGGTCTTCGTTCCCACAGAGGAACGGGCGGTCGCGTCGTCCCCAGAAACCGCATAGCTCTTTTTACTCTGCCAGTAATGGCGGAAATGATTGGGATGCAACGAATAGTTATTCGGAACCATTTCCGCGAAATCGCACGGCGCGGGTGCAGAATCTTTGCATTCGCATTTCCGACCGAAGTGCCGGCGGAACTCCCCCGCTAACCAGTGAAAATCCCCTAGCCGGCTATCACAAATAACTAATTCGTCGGCATGGACTTCATCTAGATGACCAATGGACTTTCTCCGGTGGAAAGCGGAGTTTTGTAGTAGATGGTGCTGCACAGGTACGGCGCTGAAAACCGCCAAAAGCCCTTGACAGCCGTGAAAGCCCTACCCATGGATTTCCGTCGCCGCGCGGGTATGGTTTAATGGCAAAACCTCAGCCTTCCAAGCTGGTGATGTCGGTTCGATTCCGTCTACCCGCACCGGGGAGTGGGTAAATCCGTCCGGAGCGGCCGAGGAGAGCGATGGGGTGGCCAAGAAGACATTAGTGATTGCCGAAAAGCCGAGCGTGGCGAGGGACATCGCCCGGGTCCTCGGCGCTGAACGGAAGCGGGGAGATGCGCTGGAGAGCGATCGCTATGTCGTGTCGTCGGCGCTGGGCCATCTAGTAGAGCTGGCCATGCCGGAAGACATTTCGCCGGATTTGCGCCGCTGGACGCTCGACTCACTGCCCATTTTGCCGGAAAAATTTGCCTTGAAGGTAGGCGAGCGTACCAGGGATCGCTTCGAAGATCTGACCAAGTTATTGAATTCTAGCGACATTGAGGAAGTCGTTAACGCCTGCGACTCCGGCAGAGAGGGAGTGCTGATCTTTTCCTATATTTACGAACTGAGCGGGTCCCAAAAGCCCTTCCGCCGCCTATGGATGGTGTCCATGACGCGGGAGGGCATTCGCAGCGCCTTCGAGCAGCTCCGTACCGCCGAAGAAATGGCGCCACTCCAGTCGGCCGCCCGCTGCCGTTCCGAAGCGGACTGGCTGGTGGGCATCAACGGCACGCGCGCGCTGACGGTCCGCATGTTCTCCTCCCGAAACGTAGCCTCCGTGGGCCGGGTGCAGACCCCCACTTTAGCCATGGTGGTGGAGCGGGATCGGGAGATTCGGAACTTCCAGCCAGTTCCCTACTGGCGCATCGTCGGAAAATTTTCCATCTGCGAGGGCGTCTACGAGGGCACTTGGAAGCGGCCGCTTGGCAAAGGAGGAGAAGAATCGGGCCGGGACCGCATTTTTTCAGAACGGGACGCCCGCGCGCTGCTGGAGTCGCTCCAGGGCGAAAGCCACGGCACCGTGACGGAAAAAAAGAAGCGCTCCAAACAATCGCCGCCCAGGCTCTACGACTTAACCACTCTCCAACGGGAGGCCAACGGCCGCTTCGGCTTCTCCGCGGCCACCACGCTGAAAATTGCCCAGGCCCTCTACGAGACCCACAAGGCCATCACCTACCCCCGCACGGATGCCAAGGCGCTGCCGGAGGACTACGGTCCGACCTGTCGCGAGACGCTCGGCGCGCTGGAAGGGGAGTACAAAAAATTCGCCGACCGCATTCTCACGGTCCATGGCATAAAAGACAGCGACAGAAAGATTTTTAACAACAAGGAGGTGTCCGACCATTTCGCCATCATCCCCACGCCCCAGCGGCCCCCCACTCTTAATGGGGTCGAAGAAAAAATCTACGACATGATCCTGCGCCGTTTTCTGGCGGTGTTTTATCCTCAAGCGGAGTATGATATTACTTCTCGCGTAACCGTAATCCGGGAGCAGAATTTTTACTCGGAAGGGCGTCTCCTAGCCGTGCCCGGCTGGAAGGAGGTCTACGGCAAGGAGCAGACAGAGGAGGCGGACCTGCTGCCCCGACTGACGGACGCCGAAGGGGTACCGCCACGGGCGGCTGTTGTGCAAATCACTCTATCGGAGGAAGCGACGAAGCCACCGGCCCACTACACGGAAGCCACCTTGCTGTTCGCCATGGAAACCGCTGGAAAACTGGTGGAGGACGAGGAACTGGCCGAAGCCATGCGAGAGAAGGGGTTAGGCACCCCTGCCACCAGAGCCCAAATTATCGATACCCTTATCAACGCCCAATACATGGAGCGGGTGGAACGCTTTCTGCGGTCAACGGCCAAAGCGGACGCCCTCATGGAATTGTTGGCGGCCATGGGCATAGACGCACTGCGGAACCCGACCATGACGGGCGAGTGGGAGCACAAGCTGCGGCAGATTGAGCAGGGAAAATTCCAGCGGGCGAAATTCATGGAAGAAATTGGGGCCTTCGCCGGTTCCATCGTGGAGCGGGTTAGGGCTTTCGATGAAACAAGTTCCACCCACAGCAAGCAGACCGGATTGCTCTCTCCCGTCGGCGGCGCGCCGATTTTTAAAACACAGCGGGCCTACGTGACGACAGATAAGTCCATTAATATTAATGCAATAATCGGCGGGCGGGAGCTCAAAGAGGAAGAGGTGGCGGTGCTCCTACGGGACGGCCGCATAGGACCTTTCGAAGATTTTCGCTCACGCGCTGGTAAACCCTTTAAGGCTAGCGTCGTATTAGAAAATGGGCGAGCGAAATTGGAGTTTGCCAATGGCCGAGAAGAGGTTCCGGAGTGGATCCAGAGGGCTCTGACGAACTATGGGGACGGCCAGCCTCTCTGCGACTGCCCAACCGGCTGCGGCAGAAAAATTTATGGTGTATCGGAGGGCTATCTTTGCGACGGGAACCGGGACGGCCGTTGCACTTTCCGCCTCTACAAAAAAATGTTGGGCCATGAACTGATGGAAGGAGAAATTATCGCACTTGCCAAGGATGGAAAAACGCCGCTCATTGCGGACTTTGTCTCCAATCGCACCGGGCGGGCCTTTAGCGCTTTTTTGTTGGTTGACAAGACGGGAAAAATTTCCTTCGAATTTCCCCCGCGGCCTCCTAGACAAAAGGGTCCCGGCGGGCGAACCAAGAAAGCAGATGGCGGAAATCCACCCAGCGAACTTGGAGCTGCTCCATAGTTCCCCCTATAGGGCATTTATTTTTGACTGCGATGGCACGGTGGGGGATACCATGGGCCTACATTATGCCGCTTGGAAGCGGACCTTGCGAGACTTTGCCGTCGATGTTGACGTTAGCTGGGATGAATTTTGTGCGGAAGGGGGCCGTGACATGTCCATCTCCGTTCGCAAGTATACGGAACGGTGCGGCCATTCCATCGACGGGGAACGCTTCCTAAAGCACATGGGCAACCTGTACGAACGTTGCCTATCTTACCATCTTACCGTTCTTCCCGTGAAGCCGGTTGTGTCTTTCATCTGCGCGGAAGAGCGACCCATGGCCATAGCGTCGTCCGGGTTTCGAAAAAACGTGCACTCCGTCATCGACGGCATTGGGCTGACGAAAAAGATTCGTGCCGTCGTGACTCGGGAGGATGTGACCCGAGAAGGGGTGGTCCACGCAAAGCCAGAGCCGGACCTTTTTCTTATGGCCGCCGAAAGGCTGGCGGCGGATCCGGAGGAATGCCTCGTTTTTGGCGATAGTCCGCTGGACGGACAGGCGGCGGAAGCGGCCCACATGGATTTTTTTCGGGTCACGCAGAAGTGGTGGAACCTGAGTTTGCGGGAATTTGACTGGGACAGAGTGGAAGTTCTCCCCTCCGGGAATTAGTGTGCGCATGGATATTACGTTGGTGCTGTTGGCCGCGGGGATTGGCTCCCGCTATGGCGGGCCGAAACAGCTGGAGCGCTTTGGTCCCGACCGCCGCACTTTAGTGGAGTACGCCCTCCACGAGGCGTGTCGCTACGGAATCCGGCGTGCCGTTTGCGTTGTGGGTCGGCAGCACCGGGAGAGCCTGATGGAACTGCTGGCTAATGTCCAAGCGCGCATGGCCATCGAATTTTGCATCCAAGAGCCGGAGGACCTGCCCGCCGGGGCCGTCTCCCGCCGGTCCCCTACCCTCGGCACGGCTCACGCGCTATTTTCGGCCCGCCACCTCCTAGACGGCCCCTTCCTCACTGCCAACGGCGACGATTTTTACGGCCCGACGGCCTGGCGGGACCTGATGGCCGCTGTCCGCTCGGCGCCGGACTCCTCCCAGCTGCTCGCCTACCGCCTCGCTGCCACCCTTTCGCCGAACGGCCCCGTGTCCCGCGGGATTTGTTCCGTGAAAAACGGCAAACTGCTCAACATAGAAGAAGTACATAAAATTCGCATGGAGAATGAGAAAATCTTAAGTGGAGAGAAAAACCGGCCGCTGGGCGATTCCACGCCCACCGCCATGAATTTTTTCTATCTGCAACAAAATTTTTTGCCGCTCTTAGAGGCAGACGGTGCCCGCTTTTTCGCCTCCGATCGGCCGGCCGAAGAATGGGGCCTGCCACAGGCGATTTCCCGCTCCGTGGCACTGGGCGCTCTGCAGGTCAAGGTTCGGCTTACCGACTCTCCTTGGGTCGGCGTTACCTACCCGTCGGACCGGGCCGCCGTGGAAATGGCCGTCCGCAGTGTCGACGCCGTTCGAAAAAATTCCTAAAATTTTCCACTACCACGGTCGCGATGAGTTGTTAGCCTCCGTTCGCGGGATAGGTGAGCGTTTTCTGAGCAATTCCTTCTTTTGCTGAGTGTTAGGCGACATATTTTTTATGGCCGGCGACCAAGCGGATGCCACGACGGCTGAGTTTGTCGGCTAAAGCAGTAAAGCATTAGTTCTTATCGCCCTAAACGGTTCTTTGAAGGTCTTTCGGAACCTCTTCCGCGCAAGTAACATCGTGCAAGTTTTTGGGCTTCAAAGTGAAATTTTGGATTTTCTGGTCCGCATCGACAACCGCATGCATTTTGTGTCCAAATTTGGCTCCCGTAGAGGAATAGGCCCAATTGGCCGCATGCGAAAGAACTCGACGGGACCGATTGCGTGCATCTTCACAGACTGACGTTGGCGTCGAATCGATGTAGATCCCCTGTCTTTCGTTGATCGTTCTGTCCCAGTTTGTTGTGAATCGCACGTAAATGGTCGCGATTTCGCTTGGGGAAAGGCGACAGGGCCAGCCGCGGCCTCTGCGGGCAGCGATTTTTTCTCCTTGCACCGGTCATCACTCCGGACAAACGGAGCGGCCAGCTCCAGATCCGAAGTTGTCATTCCTTCCGGAAGCGTACTTTTTCGTGCTTGGCGCGTGAATTCCTGTCTTGCGGCTATTTCTGAGAAACCCTTGAGAGCAGAGAACTTTGCGAT
>JAIRMB010000053.1 GCA_031258995.1 Puniceicoccales bacterium | reverse complement strand
CCGAAAATGGGCTCCGGCCGACTCTGGGGAGAGATCGCCGGCCGGGCCGGCCTGCTCGCTAACCGCTGGGACGGCGAAGGCCCGGCGGCCGGTAGGTCCTTCGATGGCAAAAACGTGCCCTATTTCGGCGGCCGGGCGGGGCTGAGTTGCCGCTGGGAAAATCTGGGAAAACACTCCATCGAATTCTGCGGCAAGTACTTCTGCTCTCACGGGAACGGAAAATATTTCGAACGGGAGGAAATTTCCTTCCGGCCCGTGAACTCCCACCGGGTCCGGCTCGGCGGCCGGCTCGCCTACCAGTCCCACTGGAAGCTAGCTCCTTGGTGCGGAGCATTTTACGAGCGCGAATTCGCCGGCACGGCCCGCGGCAGCGCGGGCGGGCTGGAAATCCCACAACCTTCGTTGAAGGGCGGCTCCACGGCCGGCGAATTGGGCCTCTCCTACCGGCCCAGCGCCGCCGCCGCCATCGACCTCGCCCTCCACGGCTCCACCGGCCGGCAGAATGGCGTAAGCGGCTCCCTACGAGCGTGCTACGAGTTCTGATCTCGCGGCCGGAATTTACTTTTCCTTTCGCCGTTCCAATGGGCATTCGGCTATTTGGGCGGGGCCCGAAATTCGGCGGCTCCGTAAATCCCGATCCGGAAAATAATTTCCCAGAATTCCCGGCCCAGGAAACTCCCGGCCCCGGAAACTTTTAGCCCCCGCGGCGCGCTTTGCGCGCCGCGGGGCCGCGCCGACGAAATTTGTGTCATCGGAATGCACTAGTCCCGGATAATGAGCACATCTTCCGGACGCACGTTGGCCAAGATCGTTTCTTCCGCGCTGTGGCCAAGGTAGCGTGGATTCAATTCGGACACCTTCAGTCGAACACCGTTACGTAGGAAATCGTAGTGAGCCACTTCACCGAAGTAGGTCATTGCGACAATGTTACCAGCAAAGCAGTTACAGTCGACGGTTTCGCTGCGAAGCCGAATTACCTCTGGCCGGAGGGACAGGTGGACCCGATCGCCGACGCCGGGCGGCTCGTCCGGATCCACGGGCATGCTCTGCAGGATGCCTAGGACGGTCTCCACGATGAAAAATTCGCCTTCGCGACCCAGCACCTTCCCCTCCAAAAAATTTGTTTCGCCGACGAAATGTGCCACAAAACGATTTCGGGGACGCTTGTAAACTTCTAGAGGCGAGCCGATCTGCTCCACTCGGCCGCGGGAAAAGACAGCAACCCGATCGGCGATGGAGAGGGCCTCCTTTTGATCATGGGTGACGTAGATGGTGGTGAGCCGGTGCTCCTTACAAATACGACGGATCTCGATACGCATTTCATTGCGCAGCTGGGCGTCCAGATTGGAGAGGGGCTCATCCAGGAGCAAGCAGCGGGGACGGACGGCGAGGGCCCGGGCGAGAGCGACCCGCTGCTGCTGCCCGCCGGAAAGTTCGTTGGGCTTCCGATTGGCGAATTGCTCCATGCGAACCCCCGCCAGCGCCTCCGCCAGCCGCTCTCCAATGACAGACTTAGGCAATTTCTTTTGCTTCAGCCCGAATGCGACGTTTTCCGAAACGGTCATGTGGGGCCAGAGGGCATAGCTCTGAAACACCATGCCCGCCTGTCGTCGATTGGCCGGCAGTCGGGTAACATCCTTCCCGCCGAAAAAAAGTCGCCCGCCGTCGGGAATGCAAAATCCCGCCAGCGTACGCAAGAGCGTAGTTTTACCGCAGCCGCTCGGGCCAAGAAGGAAAAAAAGTTCACCGGGAGCGACTTGAAATTCAACGGCATCCAGCGCCACCACCGAGCCGAACTGCTTCGTGATGCGGTCAATGCCGATCCCAATCATCGAGTAATCTCTATCTGGAAGCGGCCGCCGGAGCCGTCAAGTGGGAAACGCCACCGATCTGCTTCGCTACGCTTTCTCCCTTGCCAGCTTTCGGCCCGGGGCAAGTGATAGGGACCATGCGGATCGGAATCGTCGGATTGCCAAATGTGGGGAAAAGCACTCTTTTTAATGCACTAACGCGCAGTAGGAAAGCGGAGGCCCGCAACTATCCCTTCTGCACCATTGAGCCAAATGTGGGGATCGTGCAGGTGCCGGACCGGCGGCTCGCAGTTTTGCAGGAAATGTTCCGTCCGGCTTCGCTCATTCCGGCCGCCGTCGAGTTTGTGGACATCGCCGGTCTGGTGGCGGGTGCGAGCCGCGGCGAGGGCCTGGGAAACAAGTTTTTGGCCAGCATCAGAGAAATGGATGCGCTCGTGCATGTGGTCCGCTGCTTTGAGGACAGCGACATCCTCCATTCGACGGGAGCCGTGGACGGCCTGCGTGATTTAGAGATTATTCAGACAGAATTACTTTTAGCAGATTTGGAATCTTTGCGGAACCAGCTGGAACGGGGGAAAAAGCGGGCAAAGGCCTTAGACAAGGAGGCGGTCCAGGCCTGCTCCCTTATGGAGCGGCTCATCGAACACCTGGACGGAGGACAGCCGGCCCAAACGCTTTCTCTGCCGGACGAGGAAATTCCTCTTTTGCGACGCCTCTGCCTGCTCACGGCAAAGCCCACTCTCTACGCCTGCAATGTGTCAGAAGAGGATCTGGCCCATCCGGAAACGAATTCTCACCTGCGAGCCGTCCGCGCCTACGCGGAAAGTAACCCGCCGGCAGAAGTCTGCGCGGTCAGTGCTCGACTGGAAGAAGAATTGGGCGATCTGCAGCCGAAAGAAGCGCAAAAATTCTTAGCAGAACTATCCGTCTACGACAGCGGCGTTTCTGAGCTCATCGTCCGCTCCTGTCGACTCCTGAATTTAGCATTCTTTTTCACGGCCGGAGAAAAGGAGGTGCGGGCCTGGACATTCCGCTTGGGCATGCGGGCTCCCGCCTGTGCCGGTGTCATCCACGGCGACTTCGAAAAGGGCTTCATTCGGGCAGAAGTTATCGCCTACGAAGATTTGGTCCGCCACGGCGGAGTGGCTGCCGCCCGTGCCGCCGGCCGCTACCGCATGGAAGGGAAAGACTACGTGATGAAGGACGGCGACGTGGCCAATTTTCGATTTAGTTGAGTGTATGGGAAATATATCACCGGTGGTAGGGATGAGGTAGTCTACCGGATCCTTCGGCTATGGGCCTTCCTGTGCTCCTTTCGGAGATTTGTCCCGCCCATGCACTCCTAGACCGGGCTCCAGCAGTTGTGGGAGACAAAGGACGCAGGCGGACCACGCGATGGCACCGCTAGCTTTCTCTGGAGGCTAGCTATACAGTTTGTTCCAGGGCACTAGCAAGCCGTTATCGAATGCAACTGTGTAGCCCAAGTACACTCCCTATGCCAGTCGCAAAACTCGGCCCGTAAAACGGGCCGAGCCGGCTATGCATAATGGTAAAACAAAAACTAGCCACATGAAGGCGCGATGTCCGTATGTCGCTTTTGCAAGAAAAATTCGCTTGGTTTTCTAGTCGTTCACGCGCTTCTACCCGCGGAGGCTGAAAAGTGGATCGTTATTTTCTTAAAATTTTCTAATTCTGTGGCAATTCATCGGTTGCCTATGGCTAACAGTTTTTCATGGGGGTAAACTCCCAGGACTGAAAATCATTCTGGCAACGATTTGATTCCGCCTCTCGCCATCGCCTCGCCTTTTTTCTCGCGCCCGTGCGGGATGGCCGGCGGAAATTTCGCTTGCGGCGTCGCTGCCACCGCCGCATAGGAAATGGCATGGCGCCTGACTAGCTCAATTGGCAGAGCAGTTGACTCTTAATCAATTGGTTCGGGGTTCGAGTCCCCGGTCAGGTACCAGGGGCGCCGGATTAGCTCAACCGGTAGAGCATCCGCCTTGTAAGCGGAAGGTCGTCAGTTCGATCCTGACATCCGGCTCCAGAAAGTTTCTGTGTCGCGCTTGCTGGGGTGGCTGACCGGGCTCGAACCGGCGACCCTCGGAACCACAATCCGATGCTCTGACCAACTGAGCTACAGCCACCGCTACAGCCGAAAGCCATGAATTGACGGCGGGGCCTGTCAACGGCAATTCCGTCGATCTCGCAGGAAACAGCTCCCGCTAGGGCGGGTGCAAAGGGCTCCGCTGGCCCCAGTAAATCCGTGAAATCCGTTGCCATTTTAGAGTGTTTACCCTATAATGACCCTATGGAAGGCGCAGGGACGTGTGGGAAAACGAGGAAAACTTCGAAGCGGGAAAAGCTAACGATACCAGAAGAGGATAATCATTTAGAACTTTGCCGCTCGGTCCAAGAAACGCATCGCTTGCTGCAGAAGGCTGGCAAGTGCGAACCGCTATCTTTCCCCGCCGCCGTTCCGGCCAACTTACACATCGTTGCCCACATAGATGTGGGCTTCGGCAATTGGCTGACTATCCGCGGCCAAGGGGCGGGACTTAGCTGGAATTGGGGCACTTCACTGAGAAATGAAGGACCGAATCGCTGGGTCTGGGATGGTGTTGGACCGATAGAGTATAAGCTACTCCTCAATGACGTGCTCTGGGAGCGAGGGGAAAATCGCGTCTACGATGGCGTTGTCGACCGCACCGCTGAAGCAGTGCCCCACTTTTGGTAGAATCATAGAAACAACTGCTCTGGACGCCGTCTAGCCGTTCCCGCGGGAGAGAGAAACCAGCTGCCAAATATCTTCGTTGGACATTTCCGTGATCCAGCTCTCACCGGCTCCAACCGCCAAATTGGCCAAATTCCTTTTATTGCCGATCATTTTGTCGATTCGTTCCTCGAGGGTGCCCTCCGTGATGAGCCGGCGCACGGCCACGGTTCGCGATTGGCCAATGCGGTGAGCTCGGTCCGTTGCCTGGGCCTCTACGGCCGGATTCCACCAGAGATCGTAGTGGATAACATTGTTTGCGGCGGTGAGGTTGAGCCCCGTGCTCCCCGCCCGCAGAGAGATGATGAGAATTTTTTCCGCCGAATCTCCCTGAAAGCGCTCTATGATCGTGTCCCGTCCTTTCGGTCGCAATCCGCCGTGCAGAAATGGGATGTCCATTCGGAATTTTTTTCCCATTAGCCGGCCGATGATCTGCCCCATTTGCACGTATTGGGTAAAGATGAGTGACTTGCCGTCCCCGCTTTCCCAAATTTCCTCCAATATTTCCTCCAACAACTGCATTTTGCCCGACTGGGAAATTTCCAAGCGGCTACTTCCATGGAATTGGGCCGGGTGGTTACAGATTTGCTTAAGTGCGCTGATCAGCGCAAAAATTTGTCCCTTTCGGCAGATCGTCGTGCTGCCCTCGATTTTGCCCATGGACTCTCGCACGGTCCTATTGTAGAGCGCCGTCTGCTCCGCAGTCAGCGAACAGTACACGTTACTCTCCATTTTTTGAGGCAAGTCCACCTGAATGGCCCGGTCGCTCTTCAAGCGGCGCAGAATGAACGGCCCCGTAATTTTTCGGAACAGCTGTAGCCTCTCCCTATGGCCGCCCCGCTCAATGGGCCGTGCGAATTTTTCTTCGAACTGTTTTGCACTGCCCAAATAGCCGCAATTGGCAAAATCGAAAATGCTCCAGTATTCCTGCAGCCGATTTTCTACGGGCGTGCCGCTGAGGGCGATCCGGTGCTCCGCTCGGAGGGCCTTCACCGCCCGCGTCCGCTGAGTCGCAACGTTCTTGATGTTCTGCGCCTCATCTATGGCCGTCAAGAACCAATCCCGTTCGCCCAAAGAAGTTCGGTCGCTCCCGACGCAGCCGTAGGAGGTAATTACCACGTCATAGTACATGGGAAGCGCGCCCCGCAGGTGGCCATGGTGAACGATGGTTCGAAGTGACGGTGCAAATTTTTCGAATTCTTTTCGCCAATTGCTCAGAAGCCCCGTCGGCGCCACAACTAATACCGGACTGTCGGGACCGACGGCGCCTTCGTTTTTTAAGTGCAGGATCAGTGCGATCACCTGCAGGGTTTTCCCCAGACCCATGTCGTCCGCTAAAATACTACCAAAACCCAGTCGAATGTTTTGCAGAAGCCAGCCGAAACCGCGCAACTGGTAGGGGCGGAGGGTGCCATGCAGATTGTCCGGCGGACGGACCGGATCGCAGTGCCGCATTTGATTTAGAAAGGAACGGAGCCGGTCCCCCAGATCGACGGGCACATCTTCGATATCGCCGGCGAGGGCCACCTGAAAGAGAACTCCCTGGCCAAGCCTTTTAGGTAATTTCTCCAGCTGGTTCCGCAGTAATAGTACCTCATCACCGGCTAAATACTTTCCTGCGAACGGGACAATGGCGCCAACGCCATCCGACAGCTTCCGGAATTCTTCGGCGTTCAATCGGTGACCGTCCACCGATACCAGCCACTCGAAGCGCAGAGACGACGCCGATCCGCGAAGGATCCTCCGTTCTTCTTTGGCGTCTTTCATTTCTATGGCCAACCGCAATTTGGGTTTGTGTAGGACCGCCAAAGATTTGGGCAAAACAACTTCCACGCCCATTGAACGTAGCCGAGGAAGAGCCTGAAAGAAAATTTCGCCAAATCTTTTCAGCGAAACGATGACCTCTCTGGGCCGGTCCCGAATGGGTTCCATTTCCGAAATTTGACCCATAATGGGAGCTAGAGCGGAAAGGATGAAATCGCGATTTTCAGTCCGCATGAAAATTTCTTCTAGCGGAATGGGTTGAATATCTTTCGGAGAGGAAAGAGCTACGGAAAGGGCAAAATTTCCTCCGTCCCGCTCCGCGATGGTCAGGTGCGCCCGATAGCCGTCGTCGAAAGCGTGAAGCGGAGCAAGCCAATCCCGAATCTCCTCCTCCTTTAATCGATGAATCGGGTCGAGTGGGCGACCTTGAAAAAAAATCTCTTCCAATTCCTCATCCCTCCCATTGCGCAGGAGGTGCAGCACACTGAGGCGACAGGAATTTTTGAACTGTTGGAAAAACACGTCGACGGCCGACAGCACCTGCTCCGTCTCTGGCAAAGGCCTTCCCTGAAATAGGAAAAGCCGCTTGGGGCAAAGGGAGACGAAACGGGAAAAATCACTTCGCACTTGCCCGTTGAAGAGGGCAGGGATCCAACGCACGAAAAGCTCGTCCCTACTATTTTTCAACAGCTGGGGAACAATGGCCGTTCGGCCGACCAAATCGTTGGTGAACCGCATCAAAGAGCTTAGGAAGCGCAGCTCCTCACATAGATCGCAGAGAGCCTCCTCCGGCACTTCCTCTAAAAAGGTAACCAAATCTTCCGCATCGTCACAGGTAGCCATCGGCTCTTCCCCCTCCACCAACCCAACGACCTCCTTCCGGCTGTTCAACAGCACGGAGAGCGAACGGAGGCGCAGAAAATGTTTCCACCGGCGACGAAATTCCGAATCTAACTCCTCGTCGTCCCAATCGTCCGGTAGATCGGCGTGGGAGCCCAACACTTCTCCAAAGAGTGCCAAATGTTCGCGCTTCGAGTCGGCTGCCCGCCTCAACGATGTGGTCCGGATACGCCGTTTCCAGAGCGCGAGAGCTTCCATCAGTATCGTCTGAAAATTTTGCCCACAGAAAGGTGGATTGGGAGTGAGAAGGAATTGTACGGCTTGGGCCAGGTCCGGAAGTGGTCCAAAGGGAATTTGCTCCAGCGGTTCATAGCAGAACGACGGTTCCCGCCCGGGCGACGATTCCTCGCTATCCTTCTGTCGGAAAAGTTTCTCCAGCTGTGGAATTTTCCGATCATTCATCCCATCTTCCTCCCCAATAATATCTCGGGCGATGGCGGACAAATCACAGCCGTGTAAACGAAAAATGAGGAAAGGATCCCGTCCGATGGCGGCTCCCACTTGGCCCAGTACGGCGGATATGTGCTTGCAGGGCAATGCGTGATCGCCGCAAGTGCAGTCGATCCGTTCCAAATCTGCCCAGGATGAGGGAAAAAGAAAAATGCCTAGCCGCTGAAGTTCTTCAAAGAGCTGGATCGGCAATTGCTTGCGGGCGAGAGCGGCACGAATGGCAGGCACCCGTCTAACGGCATCGGCCACTTCTCGCGGCTGCTCTCCGCTAAAATGCGGCAAGATGATTTGTACTTCGTGGATCGTTTGGCCCCGCCCCCGCACTTGGGCCCAGATTGTCCGATTTTCGATTTTCAGGTCTGACACCGTGCCGCCGCTCGTTTGATCACCCTTTCGCTGTCCCTGTCGGCCTATGGCGGCGAACGTGTCGATCCATTTTTCTTTCCACCAAATCGTTCCTCGTCCCACGGCACACTTGGAGGAAGTGGGTAACATTTTGGGAGCGCCGTCACGCCTTTTTATGGCGGACACGATCTCTTGGGGAGGTTCCATTTCATCCAGCGTAAACGAAATAGCGCTACCAAGGAAGATAATTTTCTGATAAAAACTAACAGCAAAATTTTAATTAAAGCATAGGTTCCATATTTCGTCGGAAAATCCCAAAGGGGCTACTTAATTAGACGACATAAGTCCGGCAGGGACGGATGGAAGGGCAAATGGGCCATCAACCCAGGTTAAAAAACTGCACCAGAATCTTGCGGTTTGCGTTGGAATTAAATTTTTTTGCTGAGAGTGAGACCGCGCTTTGCCGCGGAATTCGCTTGTATCGGCGGTGCTTTACCATAGAATCAAAGGGCGGTTTTTCGCGTAGTCCGTTGGATATTCGAATGGCCGGCAGGGAGGGTCACAGAAGAAATTTACGTAAACGCTTCCTTCAAAATGATTTAAGAGGGCTTTTGCCCCATGAGGTGATAGAGCTGTTACTCACCTACTGCATCCCCCGCCGAGATGTTAAACCGCAAGCTCATGCATTGATCGATCGGTTTAACTCCCTTGACGGCGTCTTGGACGCAGGGAAAGACGAGCTCCTTCGCGTTGCCGGCATTGGACCGCAGGCCGCTCAGTTTTTAGCGCTAATTCGAGCCATCGCCCAAGCCTATTGGGAGCAAAAGTCTCTCCGTTCCGAATCTTCAAGTAGGTTACGGTCACTGCGGGAATTAGCCGAATTTTGGCGCGTTCGCCTGCGGGACGAGCAAGAGGAACACATGGAAATTGCCTTTTGGGACGGAAATCGCCTGCTTCCGGATGGCGTGGAGCGATTGGCATCGGGTACGGCCGACTCCGTCGCCGCATTACCCAGGCAGCTCCTATGTGCCGTTTTGCAGCGCCATTGTTCTGCCGTAGTCCTCTGCCATAACCATCCCAACGGCATTCGACTGCCCTCCGAGCACGACGAGCGACTCACTCGAACCGTTCAGCTGACATTACAAACTATTGGCGTTAGGTTACTTGATCATTTTGTCGTAGCCGACGGGCACGTATTTTCGATCGTTGAGGGCCGGGAGATAGGTTAAATCTTTGCCGATGGGCAAAGATCTTCAAAACGAAGGCATTACATAGATTTCTATCCCTCGGGCGCATCGAAAAAGATTTTCCCTTTACAGGGCAGAGAAAACGAAAAGAGTTAGGCCATGGCCCACGTTGTGGACAATTTTTTGAAGTTATTTTTTATTTCCTCACCTGCCTCGGCCGTAGCTATTCTGTTGGCTCTGACCGCCCGACATAGTGTCAGGCAGCGCATTAGAGCGGCTGCTCTGGCCTGTGCCGTAGCCATTTGTGTACTTTTTTGCGTTGTCTGTAGCGGTCCGCTTCTTTTCCGTTTCTTTGGCATTTCGTTGCAGGCATTCAAGATTGCCGGTGGACTCTTCTTGGTTTATGTGGGATTCGTCACCGTCTTTGGCGGGAGTGACCCGGGATCGGCCGAATCGGACGGTCCACCGCCGGGTATCTTGTCTTTCGCCATTACGCCGCTCGCTGTGCCGCTAATCTGCGGACCCGGCATAATTTCGACCGTTCTCCTCTTAGGCGAAGATTTGCCTGGAATTTTTGGGGCGCTGGGCCTTTGCCTTTCCATTCTGTTAGCTATAGGCTCCCTGTTTATCTGTCTCGGAATCTGCGCAAAATGCGCGGAGCGGATTCCTCCCTTCGCACTTACGCTTGCGACGAAACTTACGGGAATCTACGTCATCGCACTGGGGACGCTTATTTTTTGCAGCGGACTGTCGCTCTTCCTCGCGCACGGCGGCGTCCTCGTTTGATGGCCTGCGGACCTCGGGTGCCCTTCTTTTAGTGCGTGAGGCGTTCTGGGGCGCACTTTATCGTGCGATTGAAGCCGTGTTTAGTGCGTTGATGATCTCCGACGGCGTAGCGACGGCCGTACCGAGTTTATTGATGACGATGCCGGCGGCCGTGTTGGCACAGCGAATTGCGTCGTCCAGAGTACTTCCGCCGGCTAGAGCAACAGAAATGACGGCGATGACCGTATCGCCGGCGCCGGACACGTCGTAGACTTCCTGAGGTTTGGTGGACACGCATTTAACCAGCTGTCCGTCTTGCGCATAGTACATACCAGCGGGTCCCAGCGTGATGACCAGGTATTTAGGCTTGTGTTTAGCGTAAATTTTTTTGCAGACGGCCTCCCAATCGGGACTTTCTGTTCCGTAGGGATCGTAGCCGGCCATGGCAAGGGCTTCGCGGGCATTTGGCGTAAGCAAATCGGCAGCAGGATATTGTAGCGGTCTACTGGGTTTCGGATCCGCCGCTATGAAGCAACCCTGTTCCCTGGCAAATTTCATGACCTTATTTACAACTGGTTGAGTGAGAGTTCCTTTCGCGTAGTCGGAAAGAATTAGGATATCTGCCCGCTTCAAAGCCCGCTCCAGCACTTCCAAGTATGCTTCGCGCGTAACGGCATAGGCGCCCGTCGACTGCTCCCTATCGATACGGCAAACCTGCTGTCGGCCAGCGACGATGCGAGTTTTGCTGATCGTAGAAACGGAAGAATCGCGAAATCCGGCGTCAAAGAGAATATTACACTCTGCTAGAAGATTTTGCAATCGATCCCCCTGCGGATCCTTCCCAATGCGGCCCGCCACCTCCGTCATTGTGCCCAGGGCGGCAAGATTCCGTGCCACGTTGGCTGCCCCACCCAGCAGCCAATGGTCCTCTCGGGCGAGGACTATCGGCACAGGTGCCTCCGGCGAGAGCCGATGAGCATCCCCGATAATGTAATGATCTAACATCAGATCGCCAAAAACGAGCGCCCGCAGCCCGCTTGCACGATTCAAAATCGATTGCATGCGCACGCGAGTATGTGAAGTTTTTGCAAACTTCAACTTCTTTTTAAATTTTGCGAACCTGCGTTCGTGCGCCCGTTCCGCCAACCGAAAGCCCCTTTCGCAGAGTTCGTCCATGGGCAAACTTCAGTTGGTTGCGATGCCACGCTCCCGGCCGAGGCGGACGAAAAACCCCGCCTTCCCATCGCTGAAACGCTAAGACACGTCCAGCCGTGGCAGCTCAGTCATTTTTGCGGGCTCTTGCGGGCAAACTTATCCCACTGTTTTCTGCGGCAAATCTCCTCATAGGCCTCCTGAATCGCCTGAAATTTTGCCGTTGCCGCGACGACATGGTCGCTGGGGCGCTTATCCGGATGCCACTCCATGGCAAGCGCTTTATGGGCTTTTTTAACTTCAGCGAGGGTTAGCCCCGGCCTATCCTGAATGCCGAGACAGGCATAGGGATCACCGATTGGCGTTGAGATCTCCCCGGTGCTTCCGTGCCGTTGCTGCCACTGCCTCTGGAGCGCCTCCCACTCCTCTGCCGTGAAGCCACGATAGCGCAGCGTTGCCGCGACCCCGCCAAATTTTTTTGAAAATGCTTCCGGCAGAATAACATCGTTGAGGTGAAGGGGGATAGATCCCCATTTGTTCGCTTTTATAATTGTAATTTCTTTTAGATTTTCACATTGAGAAAGGTCAATTTTTCCGACCACACCGTCGACAATGGCGAATTCTTCAACGGAACTTCCTAGCTGAAGAGCGTTACCACTTTCCATTTGCACTGCGTTACACCGCACCTTGCGGATATGTCTCAATCCCTGCAAGTTCATGCCCGGAGTTTGGTAGTCAAATTTCAGTACACGCACCGACGGAAATTTATTTAGTAGGGCTACCGCCAACTCTGGACCTTTTACGGTGCAGGAAAAATTGCGGCAGCCAGTCAGGCAAAGACTGCCGTCGGCAGTGCAGCTCAGACGCACAGAAATATCCACCGGCACAGCGTCTTGGTTCTCTTCGCCGTTTCTCGGCATGCCAAATGCGCGGAATATTGCTCCGAGCTCAAGAGCCCCGAAGCTGCCAAACCGCGCACAAATGGCTCCTTCCACTTCTCTATTGAACTGATCTTGCGTAGCGCGGACATAGACAAACAAAAGCATCATCGTTGCGGCACAGGCGAAGCAATATACGATCCGCCACAACAGGCCACACGCATACTCCAAATTAGGATTGTCGCGGCACAGCTCCACGGCGCATTCCTTACCCCAAGAATTGGCAATGGCGCTGACGAAAAATTTCCCGTGCAGCAGTACGCCGAGAGTCGAAACGGAAGGAGGGATCTTCCAAAGATCGGACGATACGGCTACGGCACCGGACAGCATCAGTGTGTCGTGCACTGACAAATTTCGATCCAGTTGTCCAGCAAAAAATATTTTTTGCAGGCCGCGCACAAATAAAACGAATATAAATGGTTATTATTTAATGATATGTGACACGCGACGAAACAGACCAATTGGCGGTCTGCGGGGATTCCGATCGACTACATTTTTATCAAAAGTTCATCTACGCGTAGAGGTAGAGTCCGTGCGGGTTCCGCTGGTAAAAAAAGTGTTGATTTCGCTAAAAATGCAACGATTGCAGTACAAATGGGACGACAGATTGTTCCGATTAGAGAAATCGAAGACTCGTGCTCGCTATCGCAGGTAGCCTCCGCACTACAGGAATTGCACCTTTTCGACGAAAGTCTCATCTGTGATGATCAGTTACCCCAACCCTGGGAGGCGCGTACGCCGGAACTGCTCTCCCTCGAAGAGGCGGCCCGTAGGGCGGGAATCTACGGAAATTCGCCGGCATTGCGCGTATCATTGGACCGCCTGCGCGCGGTAGCGCAAAATCGGGCCCCCGTCCTCTTTGTTGGTGCGCCCAGCTCCGGGAAACGAACATTTGCTGCTCTCTTACACTATCTTACATCGCTTGGCACGGCGCAGCATTGTGCCATCGATTGCCGAGAAATTAGCACATTCCTCAATGGCCCACAGGCATTGGATGATTTGGTCCAATCTTTGCGGACCGAATTGCGTCCTACCCTTACTCTGTTACATCCAGAATCATTACCCAAACGGGTACGCTATAGATTCTTCGACATAATCGCGACAGCCGATGGGACCGTTCGCTTCCAGGTCACAGTGGATCGGTCTTTTTTGCCCGTTTTTTTGCGGGCCGTACCGCCCACCGTCCGTGCCCTGTTGCGTGCGCAAATGGTTGAAGTGCCCGATTTGCATGCGCGCCGCGAGGACCTGAAATTTCATGTGTTGGCAAAGCTGAGTGAGCTCAACGGCCGCGCGGGCGTACGGAAACAGATCAGCGCTTCCGCCCTGGGACGGCTCATCGATTACGATTTCGCTGACAATTTTTGTGGCCTCTTTCGTACGCTGGAGTGGCTCCACGCGACCCAATTGGGTGTTCTCAATTTTGACGAGACGCTGCTGCGGGATCGTAGTCATCTCTCGCCGGAGAGTCTCAGCCCTACGGTTCTAGAAAAAGGTTTTCGTCTGGAAAGCTACTTGCGATCGCTACGGGAAAAGCTACTGCGGGAAGCGCTGCGGCGGAGCCGGAATAATTTTTCTCAGGCGGCGAGGCTATTGGGTGTGTCTCCGCAGGCCGTAAGTAAGTCGGTAAAAAATTTCGTGGCCCCCGCTAGG
This sequence comes from Puniceicoccales bacterium, assembly GCA_031258995.1. Lineage (GTDB taxonomy): Bacteria > Verrucomicrobiota > Verrucomicrobiia > Opitutales > JAIRLM01 > JAIRMB01. The sequence goes on along the minus strand of JAIRMB010000053.1, from coordinate 5,912 downwards.
GTCCCAGCGGGACCAAAGAAGTAAAATTTTCACCCGAAAATCGCAGAAGCAGAATGAATTTTTCGTCCTTCCGTCGCGAAAGAGAAAATTCTGCGACATCTTCCAAAAATACCGTCCGCCCATCCAAAATCGCTTCGGTGGCAGTATCTTCCAATCCGAGGGGTAGACGGTGTAGGCGGCCACTTTGCCGGTCCAGTCGGTAGGCGCAGCGGAAAGGCAGTCTTTTTCGGTCCCAAAGTACGCCATCCGGGAGTTGGGAAACGGAGTCAGCGGCGACGGCAAGCAGATCGTCTTCCAACTGCCGAATCAATCTGGCCCGTTCCAATGCCCATACCGTTTCACGAGCTATGCCATCGAAGCGCTCTCCCGTACGGCGAAAAACGGATGTGGCGGTGGTGATCGCCGCAACGAACAAGGAAAGGGCGAGTAAAAATTCGAGCAGCGTGAATCCCACCGACCGGCTGCGCTCCACGATTTTTACATAGAGAAAAAAATTCATCGGGAAAGTCCGAGTTTCCCTCCTGGGGATCTGGCCTTGCGAAAAAAGTCGAACCTCCACCTTCGCAAAAAAAATCGAATTTTGAGTCTAACGCATCTGCCGATTCCACTATCCGGCCTGCGAAATATCGGGAGAAAATTTCCTTTTTTCCGCCCATAGGCTCGTTCACGAGCACCTTTGCGAACACCTATAGGTGCATTCGCAAAATTTCGGTCGTAGACTTCCGCCTCCGCCTTTGCTCCCACACGGGCCGCAAGTGGGCTTCGACCGGCGGAAAGAGCCTGTAAAGTTTCAAGGAAATTTTCGAAAAATGCCAAACGAAGGGTCAGCGAAAGTCGGCCATCTTTCCAGATCCAACCGGTCAAACCACGCTGTCATTTCCCCATCGAGAATCAGCACCTTTGCGCTATCAATGCAGGAATCTGCTCCTATTTTCCTAAAACAGTTCGGATAGGGTCGGCCAAGATGGCCTACCGAAAATTTGAGGGGCGTAGATCTGCCGCTGATTGGTAGAATTTTTCGCTATCGCCAAGTAATTTCGTCCTTCTTTCGCTTCGGAGCGCACCGAGCCTATTATCTTCTCAGGACCACTCCGCTCAATGCCCTTTGTTCTGGCGAGCCACGTATGCTGAAGTTGCATACCCGTAGTCTGTTGCATGAAAATCGCTAACTCGCCGTCGAAAACGAAGGGAGTCGCATCCGCATAGGACTTAGGCATACCGGGTTCGCAAAAATATTTGCCCATGGCGGAAGCCGCCACGCTCTGTGCAACGCAGTTCGGCATCATAGAGCGGCGGTTTTTTTCTGTCGGCCGTAAATGACGATTTCCCGATTGCAAAGACCTCCGCCTCTTTCGCCAACTGCGCCTCATGCGGCGACAGGGATCGCCGCCTATCTAACCTAACGGAATATTGTAAAAAACATCAAATTCACCAAACCGCCGCCAGTGGAACCCATTCCGAGAAGCAGCCCCGGCGGAGAGGGAGGGATTCGAACCCCCGGTACCTTGCGGTACACCTGCTTTCGAGACAGGCACAATCAACCGCTCTGTCACCTCTCCCGCCCATTTCCCTGCTCCGGTAACGGGCAGGAGGCAAGCTCATTTCCTTCTTCAGGGAAAAGAAAACTTTGGCGACGGCAAAGTACGGCGCCACCGCTAAGGATACGGACTCGCCAGGCGAGGAGATCGTCGGGAAGAAGTTGGGCCCAGCGCTCATCGGTCAAGCCCAGCCACAGTTCCCGGCTACGGCGCCGCATGTCTTCCAGCGGAATCGCAAGTCGGTGCAACTGTGGGTCCGCGGCAAGAAGAAACTCGAAGGAGACGGTGCAGTCGCGGGGGAGTTTCCTGACGGCGCCATTCAAAAAAAGCACCGCATAGAGACCCTTTTCCCGGTCGGGGTCCGTGCGACAGAGGCCGTGGCGAAAGCGATAGCCGTGGTCGGAAAAGTAGTTGGCGAGCCGTCGAAAATCGCATTCGTCGCAGTGCTCGATAGCCACATCTCGAATCGCCCAGTCGCGGCCATGGGCGGTGAGACCCAGCGCACAGAGCGCAAAAAATGCACACGCCATCCTTCCCACAGCTCCTCTCTTGTGTCGTTCAAGAAATTGGCAACCAATTTTGGCTGAGCGCTTCCCAAGTCCCGCTCAGCTAAAATGGGATCCTTGGCTTCAGGATTTTTCTGCACCTAGAAGCATATCATTTCTAGAACGAAAAATTCTTGACTACAAATAAGTGACTGGCATAGATGCACATATGAGTGGTATTAGAAATCATTTTTGCCTTGATGGGGCATCCCTAGAGGTCGCCGTGAATAATTTCGCGCGGGAGCTAAATGTGAATAAAATTGCGCCCCTTCATTTCCTTCCTTTTATTGGTCTGAAAAATTTTGGAGAATTTAGTCAAGCCGTCGTAACATCCGCCCGTTTTTCTCCATTCGATCGCGATTTCAACGAATGTCGCGCGTGTGCTCTAGTGCTATACATTGCCAAGCAATTTCCCGATTCCTATGTGCGAATGCTGTACTACGTTTCTATGGGCATTGAGTTCCATTTTACGCATAGGGAAAAAGAGGGAGATGGCGCACATACCTATGCCGTCCGTCCGGCTCAAAAGGCCTCTGATATGCTTAACGTGCTCAGCCACTACGGCCCGCTGCCAACTGGGCTGCTCATTATGAGTATCTCCGAAACAATGGCAAGGGAGTGGGTCGAGGCAAAATATTTCTTCGCAAGCATACAAAAGGGAATTTTCCTAACCTATTGCAGTCTACTGCGTCCGACTGATCCCGATAGTTTTTATCGCGAATTTGCGAGCAGCTCGGATCTGATGCCAGAATTTTTAGCAAATGCGCGCCGTTTGGGCGGAGGAGAGCCGCTGGATTATTCGACGATGAGAGAAATGTTGACCGATAGGTGCGGATTTGACCCGGAACAGGTCAATTGTATTTTGACCCACGGTGCAGAGACTTTGCGTGGACTTTTTGCGCAAAGCAGAGAGCCGGAAGGTGCTCCCTACTACACGTACGTAAAGAAGGAAGAGTGTCTTCACGACGACATACGATTTGCTGTGGCTTCTCCCATTCAGCCTACTGACGATCGCGACATTATAAAAAGTGCAAAACGGTCTATCATTTTTCCGGGCGTCTACACCTTCATTTGTGCACGACTTCTCGATTTTAGGACTACCTATGGCGAATCATTGCGGATCGAAAATCCAGATAGTGATAAATGGATTGTTAGAGTTTCGCAGTATGGATCAATTGAAAGCATTCCAGACAAGTGGCAAATTGTTGGAAAAGAATTTGGCGATGCGTTTGCCTATGGATTTGCGGTAGAAGAAACGGATCCGGCAAGCTATGACCACCGTAGGAAACTGGCGAATATGCTACCAAGCGATCTTACTAAAAATAGCTCCACTACCAAAGCCGCAAAACTGCTGAGCGAACTTCCGTCGCATATGGCTACCGGGAAGGAACAGCTATTTATTGTGAGATCAACTAAGCAAGGCAGAGATGGCCATTTCACTTTGGCACATGTTATTCTTATCAGCAAAAAAAGGGCCGATATTCAGTTCAGCGATGGCAGGATTAGCCCTTTTACTGGTGAAGGTCCCGCAATTACGCAGACATATTATGAAATAACAAAAAAAACCGGAAAAGCTACGGCCAAATGCACAGGAAATGCGATTTTTCCGTTTCGTGGGGAAGAATGCGAGAGCATTTTGAGGGATTTCGCGAGTTGGTCGGATGACGGCAGGGATAGACTTGAACCTTTTTTGCCCGGCGATCTTACATTTTGTGTGCCTTTCGGTTCCGTTGAGGTTTCTCCTATGGCTTCTTCTCTCATTGCTCCAGGTGCGGAGGATGGAGCCGGCAGCGAAAGCGCCGTAGGCTAACTATCCATCAAGCTGGCGCACCCTACGGAGGGAGCTGCACTGGCACCCCCACGGGGAATCGAACCCCGATTGCCGGAATGAGAATCCGGTGTCCTAACCGTTAGACGATGAGGGCCTGACGAAGCGGCTAGGAGCGCCACCGCGACTGTCAAACGTTTTCCCGGGAAAGGGGGAGACGGATGGGCTGGGGAGCTCTCACAGCGGCTCACCGCGAAAGCCGCCCACCCCGTCAGGGCCAATAATCCGATAGGGCACGGCGGGAAGAAATTTTGCCTTTGCGTAGTAGATGATCTTTTCCCCGTCCCAGCGGGGCGATCGGGTCAGCGCAACCTTCTCGGTCGGCGCCGGAGAGCCCTCTGGAAAATAGATGGGGATCATGTCTTCGCTCAAAATTGGATCGAAGGCCCGGTGAAACGCGACACAGTTAACGGCGGCCACATAGGCTGTAAGTTCTTCCATTTCAGCTATATTTGGCATGTGCGCCAGCAATTCGCGAAAATTAAAAGGGCCTTCCGTGGGAGCGTGGCTGGTCCCAATCCAAACCCGTGCCCCTTTGGGATCTTCCGGCACGCCCCAGAGATACCGCTCCCCAAAGGATGCTATTTTGATGGTTTCCATCACGGCCTTTTTTCTTAGGCAAACGCCTGCAAATTCCTATAAAATATGGGGTGTCGGGGCCTGATCCGCAATCCACAGCCATCTTCCCGCTGCAGGAAGAGCTCCAATTTGCTTCCGCCGCAGTGGCAAAGGCCCACCCCGTAGACGCCTTTCCAATTTGGGTCGATGAAAAGTAACGGCTCGCCGCCGTTTCGGACGGAAGCCATAAGGCGGTCAGCCCGCTCTTGGGCGGTGCCGGGGCAGTGAAGCGCTTCCATAATTTTTAGAGAAAACTCCGGTGCAAGGTTGTACGCGTGCCCTTCTCCCAAAACGAGCACGCGCGGCGCTTCCGTGTTGGAGTACGTGTCTAAAATTTCGAACCAGCCCCGGAAGAGATTTTCCGCATCGCGGGGGGTTTTCAACAGCGGCGGCATCGGGCAGAAATCCATCTCCCGGCCGGGCACGGGAACGACCCCATAGGCGCCACGGAAAGGCCGATTGGCCCCCGTAAAAATGCTCGGCAGGGCCCGCATTTTTCCCACGGCAGCTTCCAATTTTCTTTTATGGGCTAGCGCCTCCGGGTCCGTGCGGGGCAGCTTTTTGATGAACTCCTCCACCTCATCGATGAAGTCCCGCAGGGCGGTCGGCGAGTTTACCGGCCGAAGAGTTTTTTCTCCGTCCAGGCCAATGTGATAAACACGAGCTCCCTTTTCTTCGGCAGCCCCCGTAGAGCGATCGGCTGTTACGGAAGAATCGTAGCGCGGCTCCTCATAGACCAGTTGCCTATCCGGCTGTAGCCCGCCGGCCCGCAGAAGTTCGTTGATGGTAACAATTTCTTGGGGAAATTTGGTCTGCGGGTCCCGGTAGTAGCGACTGTCGTAGAGCGGCGCCGCATCGGCGATGGTGCGTACTAGGGCATAGCACATGACTTCCGCACTGCTGGTTCCCTCTTCCCACTGGTCTTCGTAGCAGTTGCATGGAACGAGAATGACATTTGGTGAGTCGGCCGGCACTTTCACTTCGATGCCGCCCAGGTGCACCATCTGCTCAAAGAGGCGCATGAAGGTGACCGGGTCATTCGCTTGCACGTGGCTCACGGGAGCGGTTGCAAAGCAGGAGCCCTCTATCTCCCTCTGTCGAACGGGCACGCCAATCACCGTGTCCAGCGCCAAGAGGACCAATTCGTTGCTCGTGGGAGCGTGGCGGAAAATGGAGAGCGGCGGCAACTTTCCGTATTGCGGCGATGCGCAATCGCCGATGCTTTTTAGCAGCATACCGGCGTCTTTATGACGTAAAAAACGATTCAGCCGCAAAAAAAGCTGCTGCTTTCGGCTGTTGGTTCCGAAATCACCGCTCGTAAGCAGCCGGAGCCGACCGACCGGATCTTTGTAGGCCCTAATCCGCCCTTCCGTCCCATTTTCC
>JAIRMB010000002.1 GCA_031258995.1 Puniceicoccales bacterium | reverse complement strand
GGCGCTCGAAGAACTGAGGGAGGCGGCCATCCATGTGCGAAAGAGAAGAACGGAGGGCCGCCTACCGTAAGGATCGGCTGCGGCATATTTCGGTTGAATGGGAAAGCGTTTTTTGAAATCCACAATCCGTGGTGGGCCTTTTTCAGAAGCTCCGGTCGCGTCTAGGGCAAGGAACAAAGGCTCTCGGTGGGAAAATTTTTTCTATCTTTAGGGGAGCAAAAATTTCCGCCGAAGACCGGGAGCAGCTGGAAGCGCTGCTCTACGGTGCGGACCTGGGCCGGGAGGCGGTTGCCGCAATTTTGGAGGCCGTCGGGCGGGAGCGGAAGGACCTGCCGGCCGCCGCCCGCGCTCCGCTGGAACGGCTTTTGGCCGGCTCCGAAGGCCATCCGTCGATCCAGTCGCCGCCGGAGGTACTTTGTCTCTTGGGGGTGAATGGCAGTGGAAAGACCACGGTGGCTGCAAAGCTGGCGGCCCACTTTTCCCGGAAGGGAAAAAAAGTCCTTCTGGGCTCCTGCGACACCTTTCGGGCCGCGGCCAACGAACAGCTGTGTCTGTGGGCCGAGCGACTTGGCGTGGAGATCGTCCGCAGTCGGCGGGGATCCGATGCGGCCGCAGTCGCCTACGATGCCCTTTCCGCTGCGACGGCAAGGGGAAAGGATTTGCTTATTCTCGATACCGCTGGTCGGCTCCACACGAAGGAGCACCTTTTGGAGGAGTTGGTGAAATTGCGACGGGTACTGGAGAAGAAATGGCCCGAGATACCCATCCACGGGTGGTTGGTGCTCGACGGCCACCAGGGGAGCAACGGACTTCGGCAGGCAGAAATTTTTCACAGCACTTTTCCATTGAGTGGATTAGTCATCACGAAATTGGACGGCAGCGCTCGCGGTGGGGCCATCGTCCCCATCTATCGGGCAACGAAACTACCCATCTACTTCATTGGATTGGGCGAGAGCGCGGAGGACCTGCGGCCCTTTTCTGTGGACGAGTACTTGGACGCTCTCCTGGGTGAGTAGAGCTTTACTCGCAGGGATCGCCGGTGGCACGGAGGACTACGCCCAAGTCGCCGCCATCTAGTGAAAAATCGATGACCGCGGACCCCTCACGGAATCGGACGATGAGATCGATGCCCTTCCCTTGCCCTTCTAGGCCGAACAGCTCCAGCAGGTCCACGTGGGCGCGGGCGACCGCGTCCGGCCCAAAAGGCATCGCCTCGGCGAAGGAAGGTCCCGTCGGGCCACCGTTTAGGAAGTCATCCACCGTTTCGCGTAGGGCCTTTTCATCGTTTGCCATGGCAATGGCGTTCCCCAGGGAACAGAAAAAAAATTGGTCCCGGGAAGAGAATGGGATCTGCTCCGGCCCCTCTTCGCCGGGAGCGCTGAAGAAGCCCTCCGCCTGAACGGTGATGGAAACTGCCGGAATGCCCCTGTGATGAAAGGCCTCTCGATCTGCCGTGGCAGAGAGTTGAAAGTCCATGCCGAGCGGCAATGGTCCCGCCTGGGCGGTAAGGGCGGGGATGAGCCTCTCGCAAACAAATTCGGCCCAATCGCCCAGCCGCTTTCGGCCCACATCTATGGCGATGAGCCGCCGTACCGTGCCGTCGGCGGAAGATCGGGATGCGACGGTGCCGGCGAAGCGGGAAAACACTTCCTCCAGAAAGTTACAGATCTCCTGTTCGGAAACGCCGCACAGATCGCCGCCGATGCAATGGTTCAGGCACAACTTCAGGGTCTGACAAAGCTTTTCCGGATCGCAGCGGAAGAGCAATTGGAATTGGCCGCTGGCCGGCAGTGCTTTGGCAATGTGCAGTGGGCCGATTTGTTTTTCCGGCGCACAGAGAACGTGCGCCAGGTCCGATCCTTCCCGCGCAGATAGACGTAAGCTGCCTAGAAAGGTTTTTCCTCGAAAATCTCCGACGGCGCTCAGTCCCTCTATTTGCTGGGCAAAATTTTCCAGCAGATTGGGGCGGGGAAGGGAAGGCAGGTGGCCACTCCGCTCACCTTTTTCGACGAAATTGCCCCAAAGTGCTTTCCCGTGGGTAACTAAAAATCGTTCTACCAGATCGGGATGAACGTCTAAACGAAAGTCATTTTGCAGGGGGCGGGCGGCCAGCGCCAATAGGGCTCCCCCTGGGCCATTTTTTACGGCGGTGGCCAAGGGTTCTTCCCGAGATCCGATAACGGTCCAATCACCTACTTCTTTGGTGCTGAGATTTTGCAGCGATAGTGAGGAGCGAATGGCACCGCCGTCGTCCATGCGTGCACAGGCAATCCAATCATAGCCGTTCTCTTTTGTGGGAAATAGGAAGATGTTGACCGGGTCGGACTGGGACAGGCCGGGGAACTCGGGATAGCCCCATAGGCCTACCAACACCAAAGAGGCGACCTGTATGCTTTGCTCCGGAAATAGCTCCCGTGCGAAGGCGAGAACGTCCGAAGCCACAGTCCTAAGTGGACCTACCTGCAATTGAATGGCTGGCTGTTCCCAGCCTGGCCTGGGGGCCATTTCGCCAAAAGCTCCGGCTGCCACACCGACGGCAAGGAGCCATTTCCCTACGACCATCTGTCCCAACTTGCCCACGGAAAACATTTTGGAACGGCGTGGTGCCATTTACAACATTTTTGGCAATCCTTCTTTGTTTTTCGCTGGGAGTGCGTCTTTCACTGGGAAAAACTTTCGGACACCATTCAGCTAACATATTTCCAAGCTGGTGTGAAAAATCTCGCCAATGGGCGTTTTTTCTCCACATATGGCGCCGTGTCCCGGCATCGCGAATTGAAGTCCCACCGTCTGCGCCTACGTCCCTTGGAGATTACGGACGGGGAACGCATTACGGAGTTTATGGGCGAACGGGCAGTTACTAAGTTTTTACTTTATTTCACCTACCCCATTAACCCGGAACAGGTGCGGGCATGGCTGCAGAGCGTGCTAAGCCTACAGCCGGAACAGTGCGCCTATTGGGCCATCGTAGATCAAAAGGAAGACTTACTCATCGGCATTGCGAGTCTCACGCTCGACGGCCCCAACCAAAAAGGGGAAATTGGCTACTGGATGGATAAGGCTTACTGGGGGAAAGGCTTGATGACAGAAGCAATTTGGCGGGTGATTCACTACAGCTTCGACGAACTCAAATTGCATCGCTTAGACCTCACCCATATGGTGGAAAACATTGCTTCCCAGCGAGTAGCGGAAAAGCTGGGCTTTCAGCTGGAAGGCTGCTGGCGGGAAGGCCACTACAAAGATGGCACCTTTAGGGACGTGAAAATTTATGGCATGTTAGCCGTGGATTACTTGCGAATGAAAAAGCGTTTCGGCGAGATGGCCTAGTAAGCCATGCTCTATCGGCGCCATATCTTTTTTTCTGTGTTTGGGACTGCCCTCTGCACCATTGGCGCCTTTCTGCTGCTATTTTTAGCCGGCAACGCCTTTCGGGATCTGCTGGGCCTCCTGGCGGGTGGAAGGGTAGGCATAACTCTGCTGCTGCGGACCCTTTGGACCTTTTTGCCCTTCGCCTTTGCCTATGCCCTTCCCTTGGGGGCGGTTCTAGCAGTTTTGGCGACGATAGGGCGCATGGCGGCCGACGGCGAAATCCTTGCCCTAGAAGCGGCCGGCGTGAGCCGTTGGCAGATCGCCGTTCCCATCTTCGCGTTGGCCTGCCTCGGCTGCCTGCTTTCCCTATCCGTGACCCTCTTTGCCGCACCTCGAGCCCTCTACGGCTATCGGAGGCAGCTGCAGGAATTTGTTCTTCGGGAACCGCAGCGCTTCCTCCGCTCCGGACAGTTCGTCCGAGAATTTCCCGGCCGCATCTTCTACGCCGGTGGCGGGGATGAAAAAATGCTTACGGATTTACACATTTGGGATTTGGGACCGGACGGCGAGCCGGTCGCTCTCCTCCGGGCGGCCAGGGGAGAATTTTTGCCCCCATCGCCGGGCGCTGTACTGCGAATCCTTCTACGAAATGGCTCTTTAGAAAGCATTGGCGGTAGTGATCGGTCCACCCTCCATTTCGAGGAATTTGCGCTGAACTTCACAGAGGAACAGTCCCTTTCGGGAGGACAATCCCTTCAAAAGGGAATCCGACACATGAATTTATTTGAACTCATCGCGGCCCGCGGCAGCCCCGCTTCGGAGGAAAGCGGCCCCGAACAGCGCCGGCGGAGCCGCATGGCTGTAAATTTTACCATCCAACAAAATCTGGCCATGGCGTTTTCCATCATTCCACTCTCGCTTATCGCTTTTCATCTGGCTGCCCGCCTACGTCGGCGAGAGACGGCGCTCAACGGCCTACTGGCCATTTTTCTCTGTTTGACCTATCATTTTATCTCCGTTGCCCTGTCTTGGCTACGGGATGTGCCCGCCATTCGGCCGGATTTCCTCATTTGGGTGCCCAACGGCGTTCTTCTGTTTCTCTCTGCCGGCCTATTTTTTCGCCGTTAAATTTGCCTTTTGAAAAAAGCACAGACCCCCTGCCGCTTACACCGGCACTCTTCGCTCTGGATCGTCATCTGTGGGCGGACTGTCACCTATAATGGCCGCCGGATCAGTTTCGCCGTGCAGTCGAAGGAGGTATAGAAGCACATCGGGCGAATAGCCACGTTGCGCGGACTGTAGCGCGACCGAATCATCAGCTTGATCTTGCTCTTGCGCCTCCAGTTTAAGCGCCAAAATCATCCCTTGAAGATTACTATCGGAAATTTTGTTAATTTGGGCATCTGATAGGGCCCTAAGTTCCTCTTTGGGCGAAAAAGGTTCAAATCCGTCGCCGGCGGCATTTAGGCGCATGAGCCCATAGGTCGCTTCCCCGGTTTCCGAGCTGATTAGGCATGCGATGTAGACTGGATCCTTACCGTTTTCTTTCTTTTTTTGGGCATCGCGCAATGCATCCTCATAAAAGAAAAGTTTGGGAGAACCAATTTTGCCGGCGAAGTCGCGCCTCATGGTTTCCTCCGCTATCTTTTTCCTCTCGCGGGCCGCGGCGTCCGGATCTTCTGCCAGGTTGTTGAGCTTGATGGCAGTCGCAGTATTTTCTACTCTGGAAACGGAATCTGGATCGCTGCTCAAGCCTATCCGCGCAGCCATATCTTTGTATTCAGGATCCCTGACAATTACTAGGAGAATTTCGGCAGCCTTGAATAAAAGACCACGTAGCTCTGCAGCTTCATCGGTGCTTAGTGGCGTAGCTGTGGCTTTAGTCAGTAATTCGTTGAGCCTGTTAGAAACTTCCCTAGGCTTGACAGACTCCTTTCCGCCTGTTCGCGTTGGGACCTCCACCTTATCGTCTCCGCTGCATTTTTTGAATATCTCAAAAAACTGCATGTAAAGGCCGATACTCAGCTGATTAGATCCTTCACCACAGTTCCGCGCGACCCTGCCGACGTTTTCCGCTCCAATTTGAAGCTGACCGGTTGGCGCTGAATTCTGTGAGGGCGAATTCGAGTGGGGCGAGCTTAGATTCCGCCTAAAACTGCCGTCTCCTGCGGGAGTGATGGGGTCCACAGCAATACTGAGTTTAGCTGGAAAGCAACGGCCGTAAATATTTTTTCATGGTAAAGGCGTTAAAATCCTCTCTAGAACTCAGAAAAAATTGAATAGGAACGATCGTCGTTTTTTGGCCACCGGCTCATGGAACGGAGAGAAGTAGAAGAAAGTTACGCGGGAGATGACTGCGAGTTGCCAGCCGTCCCTGGCGGATAATCGCCATACTTTTTACTTTACCTTTCCTTTCCGCTAGGCACGCTCGTCACTCCGATGAGTGAGGATCCACGCTTCGTGCGTTTCACGCCCCAGCCGGATTGGAAGGCGTCCATTTACTGTGAACGTGATAATTCTGGGAAGCGGTTGACGGTCCACCTGTCGCCCATGGAGGTGCAGTGCATCCAAACTGTAATCACAGAAATCTTACAGAACAAAGCTCCGACACTTGCGAAAGCCAATTGGAGTTGGGGAAGTGAGTGCGATACTGCGAAAAATGCGAAGCAGTGGAAAAATTTGTGTGACAGTGTATTCATAGGCCCTCCCAACTGGGAAAAGTACGCCCGCATTTTCGCAACCATTCTGTGCATTAGCGAACAAAAAATCCCCCTTTGGAGCGTTGAAGCGATAGCAACTCTCGATTCGGCTTTTATTACTTTTTTCTCCCATGTTAATTACTATTTTCCTACGGAACACCGCGACTACAATTTCATAGCGGCGGCTGCGAAATTCTTGCGAAGCGATGTGACAAATCGATTGTTTTCAGTCTGGGAAATGGTAAAATGACTTTGTGACTTTTTCCGGGGTCGGTGCGTTTCACGGACAGACCTCAAGCGTTTCTACCGGTAGGGCGGATGAGACAGGGGGCGCTGCCATCAGACCTGTTCCACCTCCGGTCCAGCCGACGCCGATGGATCGCGGAGTGTTTTTCTCCGAACTAGCTACTCTCGTTGAGGTGTCTCTGCCAACGGAAAAAATTAGTGAAACAATTGATCCCTGTTTGGTGGTCCCAGAGTATTACCGCCCGGATGGTGACGTGCCTGGCAAATTTACCGCACGGCTACTGCAGGACAT
>JAIRMB010000027.1 GCA_031258995.1 Puniceicoccales bacterium | reverse complement strand
GAAATAGTTTTTTCCGGCCCGACAACCCTTTACTATGGTGGCGAAAAAATTTGCAAAGATCGTCGCATAGGCCGATGGCCCCAAAGGCGCTAAAAACGAATAGCGCGCTGAGAGTGAGTGAATTAAATGTTCCCCAGAACAGCGTGGCAAGAACTGTTGCAATCCAAATGCAAACTCCTCCCATGGTGGGCGTATGGGCCTTGGCAGCATGAAGATCGGCAAGGTTTCGCACTTCCTTCCGGTCACGAAAAGACTGCTCCACGTGGTGCCGCCGCAAAAACTGGATGAAGGGCGGCAAGAGGGACATCCCCACCAGAAAGGCGGTAAAAAAAGCCCCCAACGCGCGGCCCATGAAGGCAAAGTACCCTGCGCGGAGGGGACGTCAACTTTCTCTTCCGTTCAGCTCGGCAATGACTTTTCGTCATTTTCCAGGTCAGTCCGTTCAACCGGCCCTTCGCCAGCGCAATCGGCACTGGGAGTAGCGACAAAGGGGCCACGGAAACCGCCAATGAGCAGATCAATGGCGTAGGAGCGCTCAATGCCGAATTGGGACCGTAGGCAATCGGCGACGGCCCCTTGGATAGTTCGCGCACAGGCACAAACGCTGCGACCCATGGGCATGCGCATTGTCACGCGCACGTGGAGGCGGCCGCGGCGGCGGCGAATCCGGACCCAAGAGCGGCCGTCTGGCACGATCTCGCGACAGATGGCTCGCACTATCTCCTGCAGGGCGGCCGGTGCCACGGACACGGTGCCCAATTCGCCGCTGTCCAGGCAAAGTCGAGTCCGGACACGGCTCCGACGAAAAAGCCATAGTAGAGAAAGCACTAGAACGCCGACGGTGATCCAGAGGGCGACCCGGTGGTCCCCATAGGCGTTGTACAGAAAATTTTTTATATCATTAGCCATGTCTCAGTCCTCCCCTTGGCCGGCGGTATTGCTTTTGGACCCGTCCCGCACTTTGACCCCGTCGATAGTCACATTTACTTGCGCCACTTCTTTTTGAGTCATATAAAAGATCTGGTTGGCCACGTTCCGTTGGATACGGGCGGCTACCTCCGTCAAAGGCATGCCAAAGTATAGAACTACGCGCACACCAATAATATAACGCCCGTTTTCGTCCTCCCGTACGGTGACGCCACGTTCCGTATCCCGCCGGGAAAATAGCTCCGCGATGCCGCCAAAGAAGCTGCCCCCCACGCTGGCTACCCCGTCAACCTCTTGAGCGCTTATGCGGATGACGTTAGCAATAACGGAATGGTTAATCCGCACCTCGCCGTCCACGCCCTCTTCTTCGTTTTGCCCCTTTGGCTTTGTCGTTTTTTCATCCATGCTACTTCCTTTCACCCCGTATCCTCACCAAAAATTCTTTCCGGTGCCGTGCGGGCCGCAAATTCCTCGGCAAATTTGGTCGTGTAGGTCCCTCGCTGAAAAATAGGGTCCCGCATGATTGCCCGTTGATAGCCGGTTGTGGTAGGCATGCCTCGCAAAATGAAACCGGATAGGGCCGTGTCCATGCGGCGAATGGCGCTATCCCGATCTAGTCCTCGCGCGATGACCTTGGCCAACATGCTGTCGTAGTGCGGTGGAACGTGGTAGCCACCGTATAGATGCGAATCCACCCGTACGCCGAAGCCGCCGGGAGCGCAGTAGAGGCCCACCTCGCCCGGTCGTGGGGCAAAATTCCGCTGAGGATCTTCCGCGTTGATGCGACACTCAATGGCATGTCCCCGCACGACGATATCCTCCTGCCGCAAGTCCAGCTTTTCCCCGGCAGCAATGCGCAATTGCCAGCCCACCAGATCGACGCCCGTTATCTCCTCCGTGACTCCGTGCTCCACCTGGATGCGGGCGTTCATCTCCATGAAATAAAAATTTCCCCGACCGTCCACGAGAAACTCAACGGTGCCGGCACTCTCATAGCCGCAAGCCCTGGCCAATCGTACGGCGGCGGCGCCCATCCGTTCGCGCAGGTCTGGGCTTAAAAAAGGGGAAGGCGCTTCCTCCACTAACTTTTGGTAGCGGCGTTGGATGGAGCAGTCCCGCTCGCCCAGGTGTACCACATTGCCGTGCCGATCCGCCAAGATCTGAAACTCGATATGGTGAGGCTCTTCGACAAATTTTTCGAAGTAGATGCTGCCGTCGCCAAAATTTTTTTCCGCTTCCAGGCGGGCCAGACTGAATTCCTTCGAAAACGCCGTCGCGCTGTGTACCAGCCGCATGCCTCTACCACCACCCCCTAGCGCCGCCTTGAGCAATATGGGAAACCCTATCTCCTTGGCCCGTCGAAGTCCGACCGCCTCGTCCCAGATGACACCGTCGCTGCCCGGCACGGTAGGCACCGACGCCGACTGCGCCACCCCTTTAGCGGCCGTCTTGTTGCCCATTTGCCGAATGGTCTCCGGACTGGGCCCGATGAAGGCCAGGTTGCAAAAGCGGCACTGCTCGGCGAAGCTGGCACTTTCGGAAAGGAACCCGTAGCCGGGATGGATGGCGTCCACGTTGCCCACCTCTGCCGCTGCCAGGATACGGTCCGGCCGCAGATAGCTTTCCGTTGCCGGTGGACGGCCGATGCAGATGGCCTCATCGGCCAGGTGTACATGGAGCGATTCCACGTCCGCCTCCGAGTAGACGGCCATGGTCTGAATGCCCAATTCTCTGCAGGCCCGAATGATACGAACGGCGATCTCTCCCCGATTAGCGATGAGCACCTTTTCTAACATCGCTGGGCCCTATGTTTTCGGCGCTATTTTGAAGAGCGGCTGGCCAAATTCTACCACCTGGCCGTCTTTCGTTAGCACCTCCACTACAACTCCTTCCACATCGGCCGGAATTTCGTTCATCACTTTCATGGCCTCGATGATGCAGACGGTTGTGTCCATGGAAACGGCGCTGCCCACCTCCACAAAGGCCGGCTTCCCGGGAGAATGGGAGCGGTAAAAGGATCCGACCATGGGAGAATAGACCGTATGGAGGACTATCTCGCGCATTTCCGTCGGCCCGTGGGGTGTGGGCGTAGCAGGGCAGACGGCCTCCGCA
>JAIRMB010000018.1 GCA_031258995.1 Puniceicoccales bacterium | reverse complement strand
CGAGGGTTCCGATGATAAAATCCTCATCTTCGCCTATCATGGCCGGCATGATCACGCCGCAGGCCGCCGCGATGGCCGGCAAAACGAGGGGTACCTTGTCCCCCACACCGCCGGCGGCGTAGTGGGCAATCTTGGGCTGCACAAGATCGGACAAGTTAAGCACTTCGCCGGATAGCATCAGCTCTCCGGCGAAAACGGCGGTTTCCGCGACCGTCATGCCGCGGAAATAAATCGCCAGCAGAAGCCCAGCCAACTGATGGCTTGGGAGGGACCCTTCCAGGAGGGAGTCGACGATGGCCTTAATTTCTTCCTCGGAAAACTCTCCCCCATCTCGCTTTTTTTCGATCAGATAACCATAAGTTACACGCAACCCACCCTTTGTCCTAATTGCCATAGTTCTCTAGACCGCGGATGGCCCGCGGACCCCTCTCTCGGTACCCTTGTAGGCGAGTCGAAGCCGTTTTGTCGAGCGAAAAAAACAGCCAGTTGGCTATGTTGCTTATGTTTAACGAGCTATCAAGCGACAAATCGCGCCCAGGAATGGATCCGTTAAAAATTTTTACACCCGACGGACCATTCAGTCCCGCGCTAATTGCGCAAGATTGCCGGTATAAAATTCATATACCGCTCCCTTGCTCCGAAAGATTGTATCCAAAAGGGTTTCGCGTTTGTCAAAAATTTCCCAATGGAATGCTGCCACACTCACCATCGACAGCCCGAGGGGCTCGACTTCCTGGAAACCCATGGGAGGACCTTCAAAGTCGGGCGAAAATAGCCCTTTATCAACAAAAACTAACCGATGGTCACTCTGTTTTCGGGTCTGCGGCGTAGGAAAGAACGGTCATTTTGTTCCCCTCCTGCCGGCAATGGATGCGGTAGGGGCGTAGGCCAATAAGTTCCCGCAAATTCGTTTCCGCACTGCGGGAATTCTCCAGGAGGATGACATCTCCTATGCGCAGAGAAGCAAGCTCTTCCGGAGTCACGGCGAAGGATGCGACGCCATTGAGGACCTGCGGCAGGGCCGAACTGTGGTGCCGAAAGGGGACCGATTCCACGGTCCGCACAGTTGCTAGAACTTTTTCTGCCAAGGACCAGTCCATGGCAAGGGATCCGCTAAGGAGCAATGGCACTGCCTGATCTTCGTAGGGGTTTTTCTCGTAGAGGGAAAAATTCAACCGGCAGGGGGTTGTTTTTTTGCGCGATATCGATTTAAGGTGGACCGCCTCAATGGTCGCTGGGGCTGCCAGCCAGCCCTCAAGGGCTGTCAGCAGGGGATCGAAAAGGGACTCTAGCAGAACCGCCTGAATCTCGGGCGGGTAAATTTCCAGAGCTAGCTGTTTTAGCCGCGCATCTAACGGGAGGCAGGCGGAGAGATCCCGGACGCCGATTCGCAGGCAATGGTCGCCCACCAGCAGGTCCACGGCGGCACCCTCCCCGTCACCGTCCGCCGGCCGCAGGGAAAGAAATAGCTCGCGACCGCCGTAGGAAATTTTCAAAACGCGGGCCGTAAAAAAAACGCCGTTGCGAAAATCCACCTCGCTGCTCCCCATCTTTTGCGTTGCCAACGAAAGAATAGGGATTCCCCTCCGCCGCCGGGAAGATTTTACCGTCTCCTTCGTCACCGCTAGGCGCGCCCTTTCGTCGCAAATGGGTTACGCAATTCCTCATTGCGCTCGTATTCTTCCCGGCTATCCCGCTGGCCCCGGGAACGGCCATCGCCGCCTCCACCGCTCAGGCCATCTTCGCCGCCGCGCACCCGCGATCGGATCTCCACGTCGTTCAACTTCATGCGCTCAACGAGAGCATTGCGGAGCAGGCTCTGTTGCTGGGAGATAAGGTCGGCCTGCTGCGAATTTTTTGTCAGAAAAACAACCCGCAGTATGCCACCGTCGCGCAAAATCTGTACCTGGCTCCCTCCCAAGAGGGGATCCTTCAGATCCAGCCGCACCTCTTTCCCTTGGCCAATGGCAGCCTCGTGGACTAGGATTTGGCTCACCAATCGGCGAATGACTTCCTCGAGGGACCGTTCCGGGGCGACCGCCACTCCCTCCACCGCCCCCAAGGGAAGCTGAATTGGCGCGACAAATGCCGCCGCCGGCAAAAGGTTTTCCGCCAGCAGTCCGTCTTCCGCCAGCCCATCGGACAACTTTCTTTTATCGGCGGCGGCCAGCACAGAGCGCATGTCCCCGCCCTTTTTTTGCCCAAGAAGAGCGGCAATGGCGCCGTAGGCGAAGGAGCCTCTCGCCATCGCATTTTGAAAATCTTGCACATCCTTTTGGGAAGGATCGCTCCGATTTTCCCGCCGCTGCTCTACGTCACTTTCGCCGATCTTTTGCTCTTTTCCTGTCCGTTCCACCTCTGCCATCGCAAGTACCTCCTATATAAATGTTTTTTCAAGTTCCGCTTCTCCAACACCTTTCGGTCGGAATGATTCCTCCAGCTCCTTATCGCTCAAAAATTCCTCCAGCTTTGCCTGCTCCACCATCCACTCTTCCCTATGGGCATCCAGTTTTTCCAGATTCCTCTGCGCCTGAATCCGCTCAACTTTTTTTTCCTCCAGCAAATCCTGCGCTTTTTTCACGTCCTCCTTAGCATCTTGCACCCGTTTGACATACTCCGGCTCTTTCGCGCGGAGGGCGCGGACAGCATAGGTCAAATCATCTACGGCAGCCTTATGCACCGACTTCCTAATAATCTCCGTATAGAGCCTGTTGATCTCCGAGTCAACCCAATTGCGGTAGTCCTCCAGCTCCTTTTCCCGAATCGGCACCTGCCTTTCTGCCTCCGCCAACCGCTCCTTCGCGGCCACCAGCTCCCGTTCTACCCGGTCCTTCCGCAGGGTCCGCACGCGTACCAGATCCGCAAGAATATACTTTGCCACGGCCAACCAAATCCCCTCACAGCCCAACGGCCTCCTTCAGCTTTTGAACCGTCCCTGCAAAGGCTTCCTTTTCGTTGAGGCCTTGCCGGAGAAACTTGTTTATGGCGTCAATGCGGTCAATGGCCTCATCCGTCTCTTTGTCGTTACCCCGCTTGTACTCGCCGATGCGGATGAGTAGTTCTACCTCCTGGTATTTGCCCAATAGGGTGCGCAGCTTCCCGGCTGCCGCCAGATGGTCCTTGCTGACAATGGCGTTCATGACGCGACTCACGCTGGCCAGCACATCGATGGCAGGATAATGGTTCGCAGCGCCCAATTTTCGCGACAGAATAATGTGGCCGTCCAAAATGGAGCGGGTTTCGTCGGCGATGGGCTCTGTCATATCATCTCCCTCCACTAGCACAGTGTAAAGTGCGGTGATGGATCCCTTGGCGGATTGCCCCGACCGTTCCATGAGTTTGGGCAAGGTGGCAAAAACGGAAGGCGGGAAGCCGCGACGGGTGGGCGGCTCCCCGGTGGCGAGGCCAATCTCCCGGAGTGCCCGACCGAAGCGGGTCACCGAGTCCATCATGAGCAGCACCTTTTTCCCCTGGTCCCGAAAATATTCTGCCACCGCCGTGGCCACGTAGGCCGCCTTGAGCCGCTCCATGGGAGTCCGCTCGGAAGTGGATACCACCAGCACGGTCCGCTTCATCCCTTCTTCGCCCAAGTCCTTCTCGATAAATTCCCGTACCTCTCGGCCCCGCTCCCCCACCAGAGCCAACACATTGACGTCCGCCGTGGTGCCCCGGATGATCTGGCCCAAAATAGTGCTTTTACCGCCGCCGGCCGCCGCAAAAATGCCCATGCGCTGGCCTTCGCCGCAGGTCAAAATGCCGTCCAACGCACGCACGCCGAGAGAGAGAGGCTTATCGATGGGAGCTCGCGTGAGCGGATTCGGCGGATCGGCATAGACCGGATAATATTTTTTGACTTTTAGCGGACCCTTTTTATCCTCGTCGATTGGGTTACCCAGGCCATCCAATGTTCGGCCGATGAGTTCCTCCCCCACGGGGGCCATGTGCACCTGACCGGTCGGAATGACCTCCGTCGCTCCTGAGACGCCCGTCAGGTCCCCCAACGGCGTTAGCAGGGTCTCCTCGCGGGAAAAGCCAACCACCTCCGCCATCAATTCTGTCTCTTCCCAGGGTGTTTTCAGGCGGCAGAGCTCCCCAATCTTGGCCCGCGGCACGGAGGCGCGGATGATGGTGCCTACCACTTGGAGCACCCGTCCCTTTACTTCGACAAGGGACGTATCTCGGAGCCGTTCCGCAAAGGCGTCCGACTGCCGCTTCAGCCCCTGCCCATCCACAATGATAGCCTACGAAAATCGCCGTCGGCCACGCAAGACTTTTTCTCTATGACCGGCGCAGAGCGGACAGGCAGCGGAGTCAAAGGCGGTTCAAAGAAAGAAGCAATTTAAGACGATCGATGGCCATCTAGTAAATTTCTTGACAACGGCTACGGTCAAAAAGATCATACAGTGGCAATGGGGGTGGTCGTACCGAAGACCGAGGTCGGCTTCTTTGACATTCTTGTCGGCGATTACATCGTAGACAAAACGACTGCGCTCCTGAAAAAAATTAGATCGGAAAACCAATGCGTCCTAGCGGAATATGGACAGAAATACATAGATGAACAAACTCTTCGTTTTAATGGTCCGGAGGCACGACGTAGACGTAAACTTTTTTATATTTTCACGCTCGGAGTTGGTCTATTTTTCAAGGCTATCGTCGTATTCTTCCACCGGCTTCGCGGCAATCCGATAGCCGCCAAGGTACTTGGGCCGCTTCTGGCAGAAATGGCCGCTGGAACCAATGGCGGTGGAAAAACTAGCTTCCTTGCGCACCAGAATGAAAAAAATTCGAATGCCGTTGGGTCGGCAATTGGCAAGGAAGGCGGCGAAACCGCTGCGGAAAGCTCCGTTCCAGCCGATGAAGCAGAATTTGAAAACGAAATCACCGACGCAATGGACCCCCACGGTGACCCTCTCACGGGTACCTCCCATTCCTCCACGGCCCCGCTTTCTCCGCCGCCGCCAACTCCATCGCCTCCTACTCCCCTGGCGACTGTGCAATCCACGACGGCGCCAGCTGCATCTTCGGCTCTCCCAGCGACACCTCCCACGCTAGCTCAGCAATCTTCTACGGTGCAGCCGCAAATCCCACCGTCACCGGCCGCCCCTACCGCTCCGGTTTCGCCGTCCGCGACGCCGGAGCCTCTTCAAGCCGTGCGAGAATTCTTTCAGGATGTGGGGACAAAACTTCGCAATTTTTTTTCTTAGGGTCGGTACCCGGCGGAGTATCGTCGTTTCCCAAGATTACCCCTTTAATCGTTTGTGCCCATTGGTAGTCCGCGGCGAGTTTCGGACTCAACCTTTTCATCGCCGATAAAATTTCTCCTCTCATTGGCGCAGGAACGGAGGAAACGTAAATCGAAAAAGCTTCTAGCCTGTCCTCCCCTTCAAGAGAAATAATAATGCTCAAAATGTGGCTTTCTAATTGGGATTTTAGCATTTTCCAAGCCCTACCGCGTCCGGCCGAATCTTCCTCCGAAAAAAGAATTTTTCGTTGCACCTGAGCCGCATCCAGCACCCAACGCTTTCGGAATGTCGGCTCGTTTTTCATCCGCGCTCCTCGCCCTCTGTAGCTCATGATTTTTCCGCCAATTAGGGAAGAAACCGCATAGCTGCGGGAATTTTTCAGCGCAAACCAGAAAAATAGATTGTCTTCGTGCTTTACAATGTGGCTCGCTTCCGAAAACGGCCAAAGATCCTCCGCCATTTTTCGCAGACAGCTGGCACGCCAGAGTTTGCTCCAACAGTCGGGCGAGATTCGACCCATGATCACCTGCTCCACTAGCTCATCACTATCCCGCACGCCGTCCGTTTCCGCTAATCTCATTTTCCACCAGTGGGATCGAGTTTCTTCCCCTTTTGGATTAAAAAATTTCACCTTATAGAGGACGATGTCGGCACCTGTTGCATTTGCTTTAGCCAGAATTTTTCCGCGACATCGGGATAGAGCTCATCGTCAGAATCGAGCCAAAGGATAAAGTCTCCCTTCGCTGCGAGGATGGCCCGCATGCGGCTATAGTGCGTTCCCCGGTTGATCCCGTTTTCGAGGACGGTAATGCGCGGATATTTAGCAGCATAGGAACGCAAAATGGCCAAAGACCCATCCGTGGAGCCGTCATCCACGCAAATCACCTCAATGTTTTGCAGCGTTTGGGTGAGGGCGCTGTCTAATGCCGCCGCTAGGTAGGGCTCCCCGTCGTAGACCGGCATGCAAATGGAAACCTGCGGTGGACACGGCCCCTGACCAGGCATTTCTCCGTTTCCTAAAGCAAAAGCGGAGAGGTAGAACGCTAGCGCGATGGCGGCTACACGGACGGCCCTACGACGTCGCATCGTTTAGCGATGCATTTTCATGTTCTAAATGCAATGCAAATTCGTCTAAGAAGCGCCACCCTCCGCTAAGATTGCTCCAGCAGCACAATATTTTCGATGTGCTGCGTTTGCGGAAAAAGGTCTAGCGGCTGAACCGTCCGAATTGCGTAGACGCCGACTAGGGGCACCAGGTCCCGCACTTGGGCCTCCGGTCCGCAGGAGACGTAGATGACGCGGTGCGGGCGGAAGCGGAGCAATTGGCTGACGAAGGCGCGACCGCAGCCGCTGCGGGGCGGGTCCAACAGCAGAGCTGTGCGGTCTGCGGGAAAATTCACGGCGGAAAAAATATCCTCGGCCGCTCCCGTCCAAAACTGACTGTTTTTCGCCCCTTGAATGGAGCCGTTGAGGCGGGCCAAACGGACGGATTCGCGGCAAATTTCAATGCCGGCCACCTCCTGGAAGCAATCTGCTAGGGAGAGCGAAAATAGGCCAACCCCGCAATAGGCATCCACTAGGAAATCAATCCCGGGCGCTGTGGCCATGGCCCGTACGCAGTCGATAAGATCTGGCAAAATGGCGCTGTTGTTCTGGAAAAACTCTCCCGCGATGAAATGAAAAATTTTTCCGCCGACCGTCTCCCGCACCAGTTTGCGTGGATCCTCCGTAACGCCGTCGTCCGTCCGCCGCAGCAGGGCCGTTCCGCCCCGCCGAGTTACCGTGGAACGGATCCGTCTGCGGCAGGCGGGCAGCACTAGATTAATCTCTTCCGCCGCGATGGGGCACTGTGGAACATCGACAATCCGCCGCCCCCCTTCCGCTGCCAAAAAGCCGATCGGTTCCTCCCCATTGCCCCGGATACGGCCATGGTGGGGGGTTAATTTTGTACGATATCCGTAGGTTAGCGGTGAGGGCACCGTAGGAAGTACGGCATCAGAGTTCAGGTGGAATTTCGCAAAAAGTTCCCGAATTCGCCGCCGCTTTAGGGATAGCTGATCCCCGTAGGCCATGTGTTGGTACTGGCAGCCGCCGCAGCGGGGGAAGAGCGGACAGCGCGGCTCTACACATGCAAAATCTTTTTCCACTTCCACGGCCCGCGCTGAAGACCGCCTAAGTCATATCCCATTTCGGGCAACTTTTTCTTTAGCTGCGTAAAAATTCTGCACCCGTCTCCGTCGAATAAAAAATCCAACGCCTATCCATTTGACCGCTGTCGCCATTCAAAAGGGAAAGAATAATGGAAAGCACGAAGGCAAAAAAGAATGTTCTCATTATAGACGACGATCGCGCTTTTGCGGAAAAGCTAGCGGTACACATAGATAACGGAGGATTTGCTACAAAAACGGCGCAAAATGCGGAAGAGGCCGAATGGGCCATTCGCAAACGTATGCCAATTTTTCTTTTTCTGAACGTAGGCCTATGCGGCCACTCCGGCATCGAATTTCTCGAACGACTATGGCGAATCGGCCTCCAGATACCTACAATTTTTATTGCGAATCGCCATTCGCAGGAAGATCCCGTTCGCGCTCTTTATTTGGGCGATGATTTTCAGAGAAAACCGCTGGCCGTGCGCGAGCTACTGGCACGCATGGGAGCTATCCTGCGGCGGGCCCGAATGGCCCGCGGGGGGCGCATAGCCGAAAATCTCACTCTGCGGGATGGGCCATTTCCCTTCTGCGGCGCGACGGTTTATCCAGGCAAGCTGCAAGTCATTTTTTCAGACGGGTCCCGGGAACGATTGGGACGGCTAGAACTCGGCCTTTTGGCCGCTTTCGCTAAAAATCGCGGAAGAATTCTTTCCCGCCAGGAGCTTGCCCGAGCCGTATGGGGACCCCAGGCGGATGGTCGCGGCCGCTCCCTAGATCAGCAGGTGCTACACATACGCAAGGTGTTTCGCGCCAGAAATTGCGAAGCCATCGGCCAGCTCTGCGCCATCCGCGGCATCGGCTATCTCTACGGCCGGCTGCGGCAAGAGCGATCGGAGCGCCAGCAATTGCCGATCGGGGAAATTTTCTGCGGCTAGGCCGCCGGACGGAACCGACCTAGGATCCCAGCGCCGTACCGCTCGCCACCTGAAGCAGCCGGGCATAGGCAAGTTGTTGGCACTCAACGCCAAAGATGGCCTTGCCGACGATAAGAAAGTCAGCGCCGGCGGCGGCGAGTTGCGGGGCATTTTCCACAGAAACACCGCCGTCCACGGCAATGGCATACGGCAGGCCTGTTTTGCGTCGGTGGCTGGCGGCCGCGTGAACTTTTTCTGCGGTGGACGGAACGAGGCACTGGCCGCAAAAGCCGGGGTGCACGCCCATAATCGTCAGGAGTGAAAAATTTTCCAGGAGAGGGATACAGCGGGCGAATGGGGTCTCCGGATTGAGGCAAAGGCCGCCAGATAGGCCATTTTGAGAAAACTCCCGCGCTAAGTCCGCCAGCCCTTCGTCGCACTCGATGTGAAAGCTGATCAGCTGCGCGCCGGCATCGGCAAAATTTTTCCAAAAACGGCTAGGGCGACGGACCATAAGGTGCACTTCAAAAAGGGGAACGGGCAATTTTTCCCGGACCAGCGCACGCCGCAGATCGCGTAGTGATTGTGGACAAAAACCCAGATTGGGAACAAAATGACCGTCCATCCCATCAAAGTGCAGCCTGGAAATGTCGTAGGCGGAGAGTAGTGGGCGCAGGGCAGAGAGCAAATCTGACTGATCGCAGGCCAACAGGGACGGCACGACGGTCGAGTTTACCATGAGTTGGCGACGAGGCTACGGATTTCGCGAGCTAGGGCAGCGGCCAACGCCGGCAGGGCCTGGCCATCGTACGCGGTCTGGCCCCACGGAACGTCGACGAATGCGCGCACGAGCCGGTCGGCAATGAGGACGGTTCCCGTTCGCCGATCCAGCACGGTGCAAAGGGCTTTTATGGTAATGCGCTGCCCACCACCGCCATTGGAACCGATTAGAGAGGAGCCTCGCTCCACGGACACGATGCGTACAGTCAATTCCCCGTTGGCGTCATCGCCGTCAACAAGGCGCAAGTTGGGGATTTGCTGGATTTCCTGCCGAATTTGTTGCCATAGGACGCCTCGCAAGTTCGGACCATCGACGCAACTTTTCACGGGAGCGACGGAAATGGTCGAAATCGGGAGCCGAGAACGCGTCCCCAATTGATAATGGACGCAGCAACCGGCACAGAGCAAAAGAAGAAGAAAGGGATAGGGCTTTCTCATGGCACAAATTTCCGCAAAATGAGGGCAACATTATGGCCGCCGAAGCCCAAGTTATCACTCAAAGCAACATGTACTTTTTTTTCACGCATTTTGTTAGCCGTATAATCCAAGTCACAGGCCGGATCCGGAAATTCGTAGTTGATGGTGGGCGGAATTTTTCCCGTCGCGATGGCCTTGGCACAGACTGCCGCCTCGACGGCGCCCGCCGCGCCCAACATGTGACCCGTTGCCCCTTTTATGGAACTGATGGTAAGTTCTTTCGCCCGTTTACCGAAAACCAATTTATAGGCATTGGTTTCGCAGAGATCGTTGTAGGGTGTCGAAGTACCATGCGCGCTGACATAGTCGACCTCCTCCGGCGCAATTTCTGCCTCTTCTAGGGCATTGCGAAGAACAGTGGCCAGCCTTTCTCCACTCAAGTCGGGCGCCGTGATATGGTTTGCATCGCAGCCGGCCGCATAGGCAGCCAACTCACAGTAGATACGGGCATTGCGCAACAGAGCGTTTTCTAGCGTTTCCAAGACCAGTACGCCGGCACCCTCGCCCATCACGAAGCCGTTCCGCCTGCTATCGAATGGTCGGCTCGCCCGGACGGGGTCATCGTTGAAGCCGGTAGCCATGGCCCGCATGGCACAAAAAGCGGCAAAGCCAAATGCGTTTATCCCCCCCTCGGTCCCACCGGAGAAAATGATGTCCGCTTTGCCCAGTTGCAAAAAATGATAGGCTTCACCTATGGCATGGGCTCCTGTAGTGCAAGCGCTTACGGCGGCAAAGTTCGGTCCATGGACGCCCAGATCGATGGCAACGACGCCGCCCGCCATATCCGAGATGAGGGCGGGAATCGTAAAGGGCGACACCATTCGCGGATTGCCGCTGTGAAGTACCTTAGATTGGCTTTCGATGGTCTGTAGTCCGCCAACGCCGGAACCGATAAGCACCCCCACTCGACTCCGATCGCAGCGGTCCAGATCTACGGCGCCGTCATCGCGGGCCATCCGAGCAGCCGCCACGGCATAGTGGGTAAATGGATCGTTGCGTCGGACCTCTTTCGGATCGAGATAGTCGGAGGGATGAAAATCCTTCAGCTCAGCGGCAACTTGACACGGAAAGCGCTCGATTCCCTCTATTTTTGTAACCGGCCCCACGCCACAGGCACCCGCCAACAGGGCCTCCCAGGAGGCTTCAAAATTCAAAGCAAGCGGAGTAACGGCGCCCAAGCCAGTTACAACGACCCGATGGAGGGGGGCTCTTGCCATGGGGTATGGCTCTGCGTAGGCCCGACCTCCTAGGAGGTTTTCGCCACGATATAGTCGACCACATCCTTCACCGTACGCAATTTTTCCGCGTCCGCCTCAGGAATTTCCCCAGAAATTTCGTTCTTAAACGCGGACTCAAAGGCCATTACCAGCTCTACCAGGTCCAAAGAATCTGCCCCGAGG
Organism: Puniceicoccales bacterium; assembly: GCA_031258995.1. Classification (GTDB taxonomy): domain Bacteria; phylum Verrucomicrobiota; class Verrucomicrobiia; order Opitutales; family JAIRLM01; genus JAIRMB01. The sequence continues at coordinate 10,180 of JAIRMB010000018.1, read as the reverse complement.
TCCTCCAGGAAGGAGCTCGAGTCCTTCAGCTGATCCGCGCTGACATTCAACTGCTTAACGATAATATCCCTGACCTTCGCCTCAATGGTATCCCTGTCCATGTCTCGAGGCAGAGCACCCTCGCCGGTCCTATCTGTCAACTTTTTTCGAAAACCTACGTAAAAAACCACAGAGCTGACGTAACTTACGCCAAGTGCCGTCGCTGGCCGGCCTCGCCAGATTCCCGCATTGCCAGGGAAAGCAGCAATCCGAGAGCCATGGCGACGGGCAGAATGAGAAACGCGGATCGGAAGTGGGAAAGGGTATAGCTGGAGTTCATTCCTTCGCAAGCGCCCGCATGGTAATCCAAAAGAAATCCCACCACCGGCTGCATAACACCGCCGATGAGCATGACGGCCGTATTTACGACGGCGATGGCCGTCCCTTGGACCTCCCGGGCATTATGCTCACCGCTAATGGTGAAGCAGATAACCTGCGGACTGGAAAAAAGACCGAGCAGAAACAGAAAAAATCCCAGGAGCGGAAGCGACAGGTGCGAGGGACCGAGAATGAGCAAAAGGAGCAGTAGTCCCACCAAGCAACTGCCCACCAGGAAGGGTTTTCGACGGCCCACGAAGTCGGAAAGGCTTCCCACCAGCGGACTGCCCAAGAGCCAGCCCAGATAGAGCATGCCATTGGCCGTAGCTGCCTGGACAGCCGTCGCACCGGTGAGTAGCTCTATGTAGTGAACACCCCAAAAATCGGCAAAGACGGTGAGAGGAAGAAATAGGGCACAGGCCACACAGCCGGCCAACCAGGTCTGAGGGTTACGAAGAACGGAGCCTAGGGAAGAAAAAAAATGACGGCTCCGCCGGCCGCTGGACGGATCGGCTGGGCTGGGCGACGGCCCTTCCGGCTCCGGCGGCAGCCAGAAACGTAACAGCATTGCAACGGCAACGCCGATTGCTCCCGCCACGAGCCAGCTGCCCCGCCAGCCGAAGCGGCGCAGGAGCCAGGCCACGGGAACCTGACCCAGGATGGCGCCCCCCATGCCCAGTGCGGTGGTCAGGCCGGACAGAAAGGCCCACCGACTCCGGGAAAACCAAATGGAGGCCACATACATCGTACCGATGAAGGCGAAGGCAGATCCGGCCCCCATCAGCACGCGGCCGACGGCGAATGTGCCCACGCCGCCGGGCAGTGCGCAAAAGAAACAACCGATAAGCACCAACAACGAAGCAACGTAGAACGGTCTTCTGTAGCCAAAGCGGTCATAGATGGGACCCACGGCGATCTGTAGCGGGCCGTAGACCATGTAGTAGAGACCGGAAGCGAAGCCGATAGCGGAGGCGCTAGCGTCAAAGGCATCCCGCAGATCGGACTCCATAACGCAGGGGGCAACCCGCACAAAATATTCGTAAAAATAGAATACCGCAGCCGCAAGCCAGGCTAGCCAGGCCGTCCTGCTGTTCTTTCTGCTGTTCTTCCTGCTGTCCTTCTTGAGCGGGTTCCGTACGGTCACGGCCGGTCTTCTGCTGTCCGTTAGAATTTTGTCAACCTATCTCCGCAACCTCCATCGGAACTTCCCGTGCTATTTCCGATGGGAAAATTCATTCGCACGGCCTGGGCAGTCCGCACTTGCGAAGAAAAATTTTTTGACTGAGGTCGTAGCGTGTTCCAGAAGACGATAGAGCGAAAAGTGGGGGTACGTGGCCGGGGCGTGCACACGGGGCAGGACGTGACCGTTCGGATCGGCCCCGGAGAAGAAAACTCTGGCATTATTTTCCGCCGCACGGATTTATTGGGCCAGCCGATTCTGCGACCGGATATCGCAGCCGTAGGTGATCTAGTTCGCTGCACAACCGTAGCCAGCGGCGACGTACGCATCCACACGGTTGAACATCTCCTCTCCGCCATCGCCGGCCTGGCCATTGACAACATTACCATAGAAATCGACGGCGAAGAGCCCCCTGTTTTAGACGGATCTGCCAAAGAATACGCCAACCTTCTCCAGCAGGCCGGCATCGTGGAACAGGGGGGCGAACGGCGAGAATTCGTTCTCACTCAACCGCTTTGCATTTCTGAAGGCAAGCGCACCATCATCGCCGTGCCCCACGACGGTCTCCGCATCACCTGCACCTCCGCCGATGATCGGGATCTGCACACGCAGCATCTCTCCATCGACATCACACCTGAAAATTATTTCTCACAAATTGCTCCTGCTCGAACATTTACAATATATGAGGACATTGAACCGCTCCTTAAGATGGGCAAAATTCGCGGCGGCAGTCTGGATTCCGCCATCGTCATCAAAGGAGACAAAATTCTCTCCAAAGAACCGCTCCGATTTAGAGATGAATTCGTGCGGCACAAAATTTTAGACCTCATTGGCGATCTCACCCTTCTGGGCATGCCGCTACGGGCCCACGTCATTGCAGTTCGGCCCGGCCATGCTTTTAACGCCCGCTTTGTCCGGGAATTGCGCACTCGCATGGAGGAGCACCGATCGGTTGGTCGACCACCCTCGCTCGAAAATGCCCCCAAAGGCCTCGACATCTGTCAAATCCTCAATCTCATACCCCACCGCTATCCCTTTTTGCTGGTAGATCGGGTACTGGAGGCAGGCGATGGGCGGCTGCTGGCACTGAAAAATGTATCTATCAACGAACCTTTTTTTCAGGGCCATTTCCCGGGAAGACCGGTGTTTCCCGGCGTGCTGCAAATCGAAGCCATGGCCCAGGCAGCTGGGATTATGATGCTGCGGCAGGCCGACATGGCCGGTAAATTGGCTTTTCTTATGAGCTGCGATCGGGTGAAATTTCGTCGGGTCGTCGGACCCGGGGATCAGTTGCTTATTGAGGCTAAATTGCTGCAACAGAGGGCAAAAAAAATCGCATTGGTGGAATGCGCCTGTCGAGCGAACGGACAGGCGGCCTCCTCGGCCGAGCTGCTTTTTACCATCGCGGACGATCGGATCGACTGATGCTCCACTGGCGTTGGAATATTTTTTTGCTCTGTGCCGCCCTTGCCGGCGGCCAGATGGCGGCGGTGGAGCAAGTGCCCATTGGCTTCGGCGAAGCGTCAATTTCCGGTGCGTTGCAGGGACTTACGGAGTTTTGGCCCGTTTCTTCGTCGGCCCATCTTTTGATTTTGCGGGAGCTAGCAGGACCGAACTGGGCATCTGGCGGTGCGCGAACGGATGCTATCTGGCACTTTGACCTGCTTTTGCAGCTGGCTTCCGCGCTCGCGATTTTAGTGGCTTACCCGCGCCGCGTCGGTCAACTTTTCTTGGGCGCACTGGGCCGTTCTCAAGAGGGTCGCCGGATCCTGTGTTGTCTGTTGCTTGCCTTTTTTCCTGTGGCGTTAGTCGGTGCACTGCTGGACTACCTTCATTGGCATCCCTCGCCTCCCATCCGGACCATCGCCTGGTCTCTTTTGCTAGGTGGCATGTACATTCTAATCTTTGAAAGCATTTTCCATCGGAAGGGCCGGCGGCAGCTGTCCGAATTCGACTACCGCGATGCGCTCTTTGTCGGCATTGCCCAGACCATCGCCCTTTTCCCAGGTGTCAGCCGTTCACTTATGGGATTAACCGCTTCCCTAGCGTTGGGACTCTGCCCCTTGGCTGCCGTGGAATTTACTTTTTTCCTTGGCTACGGCACCATCGCCGCGGCGGCCTGCTACCGGCTCCTTGCCGGCGGATTGGCGGCAATAGCGGCACTTCCCATTGGCCCGGTGGCATTTGGCTGCGGTTGCGCCTTTCTTTGTGCAATTCCCAGCCTCTTCTTCCAAAATTATCTGAGCTGTTTGCTACAAAATCGATCTTTGCTACCTTTCGGCTACTATCGCGTTCTTTTAGGTCTAATTATCTTAGTGACAGCATCTTAAATTGACCTAGTAATTTAGCAACTAAGAGCGCTGTCTCATCGGAGGAATCGGCTTGATAATTTCACAATATATACATATAAACAGAGCGTGAGCGTTTTTTTGGCGAACAATGACGCCAGACTTCGATCCGTTGCATTTATACTGCCCGAGGAGGGCAGAATTAATCGACTGCTAGCCGATGCTGGACACAAGTTGGACACAAACTGCAATTATGACGGCAATAGTCGCAGAACGACCCGCAGAGTGCTAGTCTCGGCCAAAACGTTCAAAGACAATATTGCAGAAATTGCGCAGAAGGGTAATTTTTTGGACCGATGGGAGCTATTTTCCCTATTCGGTCTCCGGCTTCCGTTTTTCGCTGCACTTTTACCAGGTAGGTCAATTGCCTCCATTCAATGGGATTACATTGCGCATGGACTGCCACCCTCCAATGAGGCTATAGCCAGCGTTCCTATCAACCTAATATTAAAATTTAAAAATAAGAATTCGTACCCATCTCAGCTCGCTCGTCTTGCAAATGACGTATGTAAAAAACTTCATGAAGATCAGTTCCTAGGGAAAAGCAGAGTACACAAATTTGACGTCACGGAACATTTGAGTCAAAAATCTTACAGCGAAGATGACCTTCGCAAACTCTATGATGTGCTAGGCGGACTCGAGCTGAATGACCGTGTAGAATTTATAAGAGACAACTCGGCAATCTTCCCGCCTTCGACTGAATAGGTGCAAACTTTTAAACTATCAACTTCACCGTACTTTTCTAACGCTGCTCTGCTGGCGATGCAATGACGCGTAAATGCCGTTCCTCCTAGCCAGCAGTTCATTATGCGTGCCACATTCGACGACACGACCATCATTCAGGACTAGGATGCGATCGGCGGCGGCGACGGTGGAAATTCTATGGGCAATGATGAACACGGTCCTGTTCCGTGCGAGGTTATCTAGCGCCCGCTGGACAATCGCCTCGGAATGACTGTCCAATGCGCTAGTTGCCTCATCTAGAACGACTATGGGTGCATTTTTTATGATAGCACGGGCGATGGCTATCCGCTGCCTTTGGCCGCCGGAGAGCAAGACGCCCCGCTCGCCCACTTCCGTATCTAGCCCATTCGGCAGCGACTGCACAAAATCACCCAGCAGAGCCGCATCCACGGCGGCCCGCAGCTCCCTTTCATTCGCCCACGGATTGCCCAGCAAAATATTTTTGCGGACCGTTCCAGAGAATAAAAAATTATCTTGGAACACGATGGCGATGCTCTGGCGCAGATCTCCTATCGGGATACGCCGCACATCGTTGCCATCGATGGAAATGCTGCCACAGCTGACATCGTAGAGGCGGAGCAGCAGATGGATGAGCGTGCTTTTCCCGCTGCCGGAGTGGCCCACAATGCCCACCTTCTCTCCGGCAGTGACAAATAAATCTATCCCCCGCAGCACGGGCCGATCCGGTCGGTAGAAGAAGTGCACATTGCGGAATTCAATGCCCTCACGAAATGCTAGCGGCTGCGAATGCCGGTCCGGCAGCGGTACGGCTGGCCGACGGCGAAGGACTTCGCAAACCCGCTCCGCGGCGAGAAAGGCGCCCTGTATGCCGGCGACGTTGGTGCCGATGCCCTTAATGGGCGTGTAGATGAGCAGCAGAGCGGCGATGAAAGCAACAAAACTGCCACTGCTCATAAGCCCCGCGGTCACCAGATAGCTACCCAAACCCAGCACACCGGCCAGACCGACCGAAACGATCAGGTGCATGACCGGCGAAGGCCAACTGGAGTGGCGAATCATACGGAGTGAGACGCGAAACATTTCCTCCATGAGGTCCCCATACCGTTCTTCCAATTGCCACTGCAAATTATAGGCAGCAACGGTGCGGTTACCGGCATGGCATTCGTGGCAAAAGGCCGTCTCCGCGGCACCCGACGTTTGGCTCATTCCCACCAGGCCCTTCATCTTCCGCCGCATGAAGCGGAGCGGGTAAAAAGCGATGGCCACGAAAATGAGGGCGATGAGCGCCAGCCACCAGGAATTGTAAAGCAGTACCACCACAAGTGATAGCGAGGAAAAAAATCGGGTCAGGAAATAGCGCACATTCAGCACTAGCCCGGCGCAGGCGGTCGAAGCGTCCGTGGAAAATCGCATGAGCACCTGGCCAGAATCGGTCCCATCAAAGTAGGTGGCATTCTGAAGAAATAGCCGATGAATGAGTAATTTCTTCGTGTCAAAGGTGATACGATTGCCTACCCAGCCATTCACGTAGGAGGAAAAATAAATGCAGACCCCCTGGATGAACGTGAAAAGGACGATTAGAAGCGGCACGCGGGCGGTAAAGGCGATACTTCTGTTGACAATGGCTCCGTCGATGCAGGGCCGAAGGAATGCGGCAATGGCGGCATCGAGCGCGCCAACGGGCGCCGTAAACAGAATGCCCAGAACCGCAAGCCAGCGATAGGGCCGCAGTATGCGCCAGAAAAATTGAATCAGCTCCCGATTCACGGCCTAGCTCGCTAGGCGAAGGAAGCACCGCTGGCAACGCCATTGCACACCGCACACGATCCATTGGCCTTGCGCCATTTTCTTTTTTCACCTCCCTGCGACCGTGTCGCACAGCGTAGCCGGGAAATCGGAGCGATCCATAGCGGCCGTAGCCGCTGCGACCGTTCTTTCGCGAATGGCCGGCCTTTTGCGGGACAGCGTGCTGTTCGCGCTTTTGGGTCTATCGGAGTGGAATGGCGCCTTTCTTTTCGCCTTTACGGTACCTAACCTTTTTCGCCGCATGTTGGGCGAAGGGGCTCTCAACTCAGCCATGATCCCCCTTTTTGCCGGAACTCTCAAAAGTCATTCTCAAGATGAAGCATTTACATTTCTAAACCGGCTTCTTTCCCGTCTCTGCGCCTTTCTCCTGTTCGCCATCGGCGCCTGCGCGGTCGCCTTTCTGCTATGCCATCGCTTTTTCTCGGACCGCTGGTTGCGGGCACTGGGTCTGTCCCTACTGCTCGCCCCCTACCTGCTCTTCACCTGTCTGTCTGCCATGATCTGCGGCGCCCTAAATGCACTCGGCTTCTTCGGTCTACCCGCCCTAGCGACCCTCCCATTGAACGGATTCATGGTGGCTACCGGCGTGGGCGCTCTCCTCCTTTGCCCATCCAATAAACTTTTGGCCACACTCCTCGTCTGCGGAGGCGTACTGGCGGGCGGAATGGGCCAATTGGCCTTTCCGAGCCTTCTGCTGCGGCGGCGCGGCTGGCGCTTCCGCTGGGACTGGTCCCACCACCCTCTCCTGGACCGTCTTTGGAACCTTTTTTTGCCGGCCGTCCTGGGAGCCGCCATGGTACAAATCAACGCAACCGTCTCCCGCCTGTTGGCCTTTTGGCTCACGGCAAACGGCATCTCCACGCTTTACCTGTCCAGCCGCCTCGTGGAGCTACCCCTAGGTGTCTTCGCCATTTCCATCATCTCCGTCTCTTTTCCGGACCTGGCCCAATCCGCTTCCACCGGCGATGGGGGGGCCTTCGCCCGCGGCTACGGCCGCGCCCTCCGTTCGGTTTTGATGGTCACCATCCCCTCCGCCATCGGGCTGATCCTCCTCAGTCGGCCGATCCTAACGGCCCTTTTTGGCTGGGGAAACTACGGCGCCGACGATCTGGCCAGAACTTTGCCCGTTCTCCGGGCTTCCGCCGTTGGCATTCCCCTCTTCGCCATGGCCGGCCTTTCCACCAGAGCTTTCCACGCCCTCCAGGACATGAAAACTCCGGTCCGAGCGGCCGCCGTTGCCATTCTCGCCAACCTGCTCCTAACGCTACTGCTGATAAAGCCGTTCGGGGCCGTGGGCATTGCCGTCGCCAACGCGCTCTCCGCCGGCTTCCAGTGCGTTCTTCTGCAGCGAAAAATAGGGCGGTTGGGGAAGCGCCCGGCCGGCGCCGGTAGACCCCTCCTATGGGCCAACGGCGTACTGCTCGCTTTCCTTCTCGCCTTTGTCCGACTCCCCTTCGCGCGCCCGCCTGGCCGGTCCGGCGCTCTGCTGCAGCTAGCCATCGCCATTCCTTCCGCCATCGCCCTCTACGGGCTCGTTCTTTGGCGCTCCGGTTTCGGCGAAATTTCCCTCCTTTGGGCGCCGCTAGGCCTCCTGCGACGGAAAAAGTAAAGTTCACTCGCAATCCGTAAAAAATTTCTAAATTTTCCCCTTGCCACGGGCGCGGCGGCCGTTAGCATAATCCGGCATGGGTCAGATCCGTAGACACATAGAGATACAGGGGCGTTTCTGTGCCTTTTTGCTTTCAGTGGCCTGCGTCTTTCCCGCTGCGACTTTAGGATCGGATGTTACTTATAGTTCGGGAAAACAGGACGATGTGTGGGCGGCGATCGATGATACGGATGCCAACGGCAGCGTAAACATTCCCGCACGCACGTTCGCATTCACAGATGAAGAGAGCCGACTAGTGATCACGAAAAGCCTCGCCTTCTCAGGGGCAGAACTTGACGAGTTCCATCAGCCAACGACGATTTTCAAGAAAGATTCGGACTTCATGTATAATTTTTTAAAATTTTCAGAAAATACTACGGTCTCACAATCGGTACTTTTGCATATGATCACGTTCGACGGCACCGACAGCGCTGCAGCCAATGTCTGGGGCGGGGCGGTCTACTACGGCGGCAATACTACTGGTAATATTACTAATTGTAAATTCATAGGAAATGAAACCCGTAGTTATTTTTTATCTGGCTTCGGTGGAGCAGTTGATTTCAATAGCGCTTTCACCGGCGAAATTGACAGGTGCACTTTCATCGGCAACAGTATTCAAGTTCATGCGCTCGATGTATGCGGCTTTGGCGGGGCGGTCCGCGCGGAATGTTTTTGCGGAAAAATTACCAATTCGATTTTTACAGGCAACGTGGCCGGCAATGGGGGCGGAATTTCTGTGGGCCAGGGTTTTACCGGCAGCGATGGGGAGGGGTTTGCCGACCTGGGCGGCACATTCTTTTTAAAAAACTACGCGGAAGGCATTGGCGGAGCCGCCTACTGCGGAGGGGTCGATGGTAATAATATCAAAGTGGCTGCCCTGTCGGGAGACGTGGTCGTTCAGGGGAATCTGTTTGGGAACCTCTCAGAGAGTTCGCTGAACAAAAGCGAGCGGCCGGGCGGTTTCCATTTTGGAAACCATTATAATGCAGGTATAACAGTCGGAATCGCCGCGGCAGAGAGCTGCACATTTTGGAATTACGATCCGCTCACTAGCGGTAGAAATTCACTAATACTTCGCGATCATAACACATCACTATCTATTGTGATCAACCCGGAGAGCGATCACACCGGCACGGTGCTCTTCGACCGGCACCGGTCGGACGTTTGGTTCGGGGAGCCATGGGCGAGTGTAGATCCTAATGCAAAATCACCCATCCCTGCGCTGGCTGAGGACAGCGGTTCTACCTACGGCGCAACCGTTTCGCACGGAACGATGGTGCTGCAGAACGGCGCCTCCTTCGGCGCCGGCGAGAGCAATTTCTTTAATGACTTAATCGCTTCTAGTAAAGATATTTACGACATCAATGGAGAGCTCATCGAGAGCATTCCGGCCAACGGCGGCCCCTTCCGGCTCTGCGAATCGGCCACACTGCGCATCGCCTACGGCCAGCCGATCGACGTTTATGAGTTCGACGAGAGCATCTTAGCCGTTACCGCGCACAGGGAGGCGGTGCCCTACGATCCTGATTTCATGCGGAGCGAAATCAACGCCGGGACGGTGGAGCTGCAGGGCAAGCTGCATTTCGTTCTGCCGTCGAATGTTATCGAAAGTGCCGTAATGCTGGAAATTCCCTATGGAACGGTGACCGTCGCAGATTCCGCCACCATCGATGTGGGTGTAAATAACTGCGACACAGAGTCTTTTCATCTTTTGGTGAACCAGCTGGTCGTCCTGCTGAATTGCGATGCGGGTTTACGCTGCAATGAATCTCTTCTTCCCGTACTGTGCGACGGATCGACCATCCCCGACGGCGTAGTACGAGAGAGTTACAAATTTTCCGTTTGGAAGGATGGCGATAAAATTTTGGCTGAACTGCTGTCCACGCCCAATGAAAATCTTGGCGAAAATGCCTCCGGGTCCAACAGTTCGGACTCTTCCGGCAGCGGCAGCTTCCGCGTCTCCGGCTCCAGCTCCTCGGGCTCTAGCGGCGAAAGTGCCTCCGGGTCCGGCAGTTCGGACTCTTCCGACAGCGGCAGCTTCCGCGTCTCCGGCTCCAGCTCCTCGGGCTCTAGCGGCGAAAGTGCCTCCGGGTCCGGCAGTTCGGACTCTTCCGGCAGCGACAGCTTCCGTGTCTC
>JAIRMB010000039.1 GCA_031258995.1 Puniceicoccales bacterium | reverse complement strand
GCTCCCGCTCCCGGCGCGCCTCCCGCCCGTCCTCGATGGTGACAGCGGCCGCCGCCGGTCCGCATTCCTCTTTTTGCTGTCGCATTGCCATGACTCGAACGCCTTCCGTCGCGAACGCTAGACAAGTTTCGGAAAAAATTCAAGGAGCACTTTTTGACAACGGGCACAAAAACTGCCGGCCTCCCCTATTCGTTCTAAATTTTTGCAGTAGCGCCAACAGCGACTACAGCGCTCCCCATCCGCCCTTTCCACGATTGCGACCAATGGCTCTCCATCTCTCTCAGCCAGCTCCACCTGCGAAACGATAAAAATTTCCGGTAAAAATTTTATAAATTCTTCTAAAAGATCCCTATCTTTCCCGACCGCACCGATTGGGAAAATTACCTTCGCTTCCAGCGATTTGCCGATGACCTTTTCGCGGCGAGCGTTCTCCAGAGAGCGATAGGCCTGGGCACGGAACGCCAAAATCCGGTCCACCGCTTCGCCGGCTTCCTTGCAGGAGTCGTAGCGGCTACTGTCGGGCCAAGGGAGCAGGTGGGCTGGGTTTTCGGCGAAATCCCCGTCGCACTGTAGGTGGGCGTAGGCCTCATCGGCAGTGAATGGCAGAATGGGAAGCAGCAGCGCCAGTAGGGCCGAAAGGATCTCCCCCATGGCGGTCTGGGCAGAGCGGCGTTCGGGCCAGTTTCTGCCGTAGGTGTAGAGCCGATCCTTGAGCATGTCGTGGTAGAGCGCAGAAAGTGTGCCGCCGCAAAAATTTACCAATGCCCGGTAGGCCCTATGGAATTCGAAGGAGTCGTAGGCGGAAGAAACTTCGTCGATCAGCTCACCCAATTTCGCGAGAGCCCAACGGTCCAGGGGCAATAGCCGGCCCAAAGGAAGTGCATCTTTTTCGCTATCAAATTCACGCAAATTTCCCAGCAGGTAACGGAGTGCGTTGCGAATGGTCCCATAGGCACCGGCCACGTGTTCCATGATCCCGTCCGAGATGGCCACATCGCCGCGGAAATTTTCCGAAGCTACCCAGAGTCGCACCACGTCGGCGCCATAGCGGAGCACGTAGCCATCGGCCGACTGGGGTTTGTCGGAGCTCTTGGAAATCTTCTTCCGGTCCTCACCGACGATGAAGCCGTGGGTCAGTACGGTCCGATAGGGCACGCGGCCCGCACTAATCAGTCCGCACCAGAGGGAGGACTGGAACCAGCCCCTGTGCTGATCCGTGCCCTCTACGTAGAGGTCGGCGGGGAATTCCAACCGATCGTCGTAGGCGGGGACAGCGCAGGAGCTGCAGCCGGAATCGATCCAGACGTCCAGGGTATCCGTGCCGGGGCGCAATGTGGACCGATCCCAGCCGGCCGGTAGCGAAACGCCCTCCAGCAGCCAGTCCGCACCTCCGTCGAACCAGCGGTCGGAGCCGTGGCGCCGCAATTTTTCTGCAACGGCACGGACGACGGCTCCATCCAGCAGTGGCCGGCCGGAGGAGTCAAAAAAGACGGGAAGCGGGATCCCCCAGCAGCGCTGGCGGCTGATGCACCAGTCGGGACGATTTTCCAAAAAACCCTCAATACGGTTTCTACCCCAGTCCGGAACCCAACGCACGGCCGCCACGGCGGCCAGGGCCTGCGCCCGCAGCTCCGACTCCTCTAGCCGCAAAAACCACTGGTCCACGGCCCTGTAAATCACCGGCGTTTTGGAGCGCCAGCAATGGGGGTAAGAATGGCTGATGGTTTTTTCCGCGAGCAGATTGCTATTTTTTTTGAGCAGTTCCATCACCGCCTCGCCGGCCGGGCAACGGCCATTCCCGTCGAGAATTTCCAGGCCCACCAGTTCTTTCGGCATCCGGCCGTCGTCCACGTAGCGGCCATCGCCGTCCACGGGACAGTAGGGCTCCAACCCGCTACGCAAGCCCATCAGGTAGTCCTCCATGCCGTGGCCGGGGGCGCAGTGGACGCAGCCGCTGCCGGCGTCGCCGGTGACGAAGTCGGCGCCGCAGACGGGGCTTGCCCTGTCAAGGAAAGGATGCCGGGCGCTCAGTCCGATCAGCTCCCTGCCGGAGAATTCTCCGACCGCTTGGAAGGTCCGGTCGCACTGTTCTGCGAAGGATCTGGCCAGCTGGGAAGCCACGAAAAAAATTTCATCGCCACAGTCGAGTGCACCGTAGCGAAATTCCGGATGGAGGGCAAGGGCCAAATTCGCCGGCAGGGACCAGGGCGTGGTGGTCCAGACGGCGAAAAAAATGGGCTTAGAGAATCCTAGCCTATTCCGCGATGGGCCATCCAAGGGGAACTTCACCCATATGGATGGCGAGGAAATATCCTTGTACTCGATTTCCGCCTCCGCCAGGGCCGTGCGGCAGGGGATGGACCAGTAGACGGGCTTCCGGCTCCGGTAGACGAGCCCTCTGTCCACGCACTTCGCAAAAAATTCTAACACGGCGAATTCGTAGTTCGGGTCCATGGTGCGGTATTCCCGCTCCCAGTCGGCCAGCAGCCCCAACTGCTCGAACTGCCCCCTCTGTTTTACGCTGTAATTTTGCGAAAATTCCGCGCAGGCCCTCCGTAGCTGGACCGGGTCCCAGTCCTTTCCCTCCGCATGGAGATTTTTCACCACCTTGTGCTCGATGGGTAGGCCGTGGCAGTCCCAGCCGGGCACGTAGGGGGCCCGGTAGCCGAGCATGGTTCTATGGCGGATGATGATATCTTTTAATATTTTATTAAATGCAGTGCCGATATGTACGTCACCATTAGTGAAGGGGGGGCCATCGTGGAGGAAAAAACGGGGGCCCACCGCCCGAGCCCGCTGAATCTTGCCGTAAAGATCCTCTTTTTTCCACCGCTCTCGCCGAGCCGGTTCCCGTTGAACCAGCTCCGCCCGCAGCGGGAAATTTGTCTTGGGAAGATTCAATGTGTCCTTCAGCTCCATGGCCAGCCCCGCATGGGACGGACCAACTAAGCGGTCTGCTACGTCGGGCAATCTTTTCTTTATTTCTTCCCTGGCCTTCCCCGCAGCGACGGCGGATTCGTCATGTTTGACCGTACCGTTGAGAAAATGCCTTGTATGGCAGGCGATTTTTCCCAGCATGTCGACTCGGGTGTGATGCACACCAGGGAGAAACGGCAATCATGGCAAAACGAATACGCGTAGGGATTAATGGCTTTGGCCGCATCGGCCGGCTGGTTTTTCGAGCCATGGAGGAGATGAATTTGCGGGAACAGGGCATCGAAGTGGTTGCCGTGAACGATCTCGTACCGGCAGACAATCTTGCCTATCTGGTCCGCTACGATTCCACTCAGGGCCGCTTCCCGGGAACCGCCGAGGCGCTCGACGAAGAGACTCTGCGGGTGAACGGCCATGACATCAAGTGCCTCGCCCATAGAGACGGTCCCGCCTCTCTACCCTGGAGAGAGCTTGCCGTGGACCTGGTCGTAGAATCGACGGGGCTGTTCACGCAGGCGGGTCTGGCCGACGGCCACCTGACCGCCGGAGCGAAAAAGGTGATCATCTCTGCGCCGACGAAAGGGGATGGTGTCAAAACCATCGTACGGGGGGTCAATTGCGCCAGCCTGAGGGCAGAAGACAACCTCATATCCAATGCCTCCTGCACTACCAATTGTCTGGCGCCCATTGCGAAGGTGCTGTTGGAGCGCTTTGGCATCGAAGAGGGGCTCATGACCACCATCCACAGCTATACGGCTACCCAAAAAACCGTGGACGGTCCGTCCCGCAAGGACTGGAAAGGCGGGCGAACGGCGGCCTGTAATATCATCCCCTCCACCACCGGCGCCGCGAAGGCGGTCGGTCTCGTGCTGCCGCAGCTGCAGGGAAAATTAACCGGCATGTCCTTCCGCGTTCCCACGCCCACCGTGTCCGTGGTGGATCTCACCTTTCGTACGGAAAAACAAACCAGCTATAGGGAAATTTGTAAGGCTATGGAGGAGGCGGCGAAGGAAGGGTCCCTAAAGGGGATTCTCGCCCATACGGCCGACGAGGTGGTCTCTTCCGACTTTATCCACTGCACCTATTCTTCCATATTTGATGCTGGCTCCGGCATCGAACTCAACGGCCGGTTCTTCAAGGTGGTAGCGTGGTACGATAATGAATGGGGCTACAGCTGCCGCTGCGCCGAATTGGTCCGGCAGGTGGCCGCCTTTCTGTAGCTACGGCGTGAATCGCTAAAAGTACGCTACAATGAACGGATCCATTGGATCCGTCACGATTTCTCAGAGACCTGGTGGACCGGAAAATTTCGAGAGGGTCGGTTCAATGGACAACAAAGTTCACCAGCCGGTTGGGCACATAGATCTCCTTTACGATTTCCCGTTCCGATAGGTGCGGCTCTATCCGGCGATCGGCCCGGGCCAAGCGAAGTACCTTTTCCCGTTCCGTATCCGACGCAATCCGCAACTCCCCTCGTAACCGGCCATTGACCTGCACGACCACGGTCACGACTTCCGTGGAGATTTTTTCTTCGTCGTAGTTTGGGAATGGCCTTTCCATAATGGAACCCTCCTGGTCCATCCGCTGCCAAATTTCCTCGGCGATGTGCGGGGCAAAGGGGGCTAGCAATTGAAGAAAAATGAGGCCCGTCCCCGTGCCAGCCGCCGGCTGCTCTTGCAGATGGTTCAGCAGCACCATCAGTTGGGAAATGGCCGTGTTGAAGCGCAGGTTTTCGATGTCCTCCCGCACTTTTTTAATGGAGCTGTGCAGGATGTGCTGGATAGCCGCGGACTCTTCGAATTCCGCGCGAAAGCGCGGAGAGCGGGCGCCGCTTTCCTCCAAAAACCAGCGCCAGACGCGCTGTAAAAAACGAGTTATGCCGATAATGCCCTGGCTGTCCCAGGGCTTCATGGCCTCCAGCGGGCCCAAGAACATCTCGTAGAGGCGGAGCGCGTCGGCCCCATGGTCGTCGATGACTCGGTCCGGGTTCACCACGTTGCCGCGGCTTTTGGACATTTTGCTGCCGTCTTCGCCAAGAATAATGCCCTGGTGAAAAAGCTTAGGGTAAGGTTCGGCGGTGGTCACCGTGCCGATGTCGTAAAGGAACTGGTGCCAAAAACGGGCATAGAGCAGGTGTAGGACGGCGTGCTCTGCGCCGCCGATGTAGAAGTCGGGACAGCGCCAATAGGCCTCCGCCGTCGGATCCACGGCCGCCGCCGTACAGCGGGGAGAAAGATAGCGCAGATGATACCAGCAGGACCCGGCCCACTGCGGCATGGTATTGGTCTCCCGCCGGGCCGGGAACCAGCCGCACCCCGTCTGGCCCGTGGCCGGTCGAATCTCGCCGGTCGGGCCGTGGATTTCCACATTTACCCACCCCTTTGCCCGCGACAGCGGGCTCTCACCGCTGTCCGACGGCCGGTAGTCGTCCACGACCGGCAATACTAACGGCAGTTGGCTGGACGGCAGCGGAATGGCATAGGAACGGAGGCCGGATTCTTCAAAAAATATCGGTTCTTCCGGCAGGAATTCCCGAAAGGGAGAATTCTCCATTTGGGAGATGGCTCCATAGTCCTCCTTCGAAACCCAGACGATAGGAATAGGCTCGCCCCAGTAGCGCTGGCGAGAAAAGAGCCAGTCCCGCAATTTGTACTTCACCGCCATGCGTCCTAGATTTTTCCCTTCGAGTCGTTTTACGATTACGTCCTTGGCGGCTTTCGAATCGAGGCCGTCCAACCCGGCGCCCGAATTGCAAAGCACACCGGCGTCGCAGAAGGGCAGCTCCGGGCTCCCTTTCTGGGGCCCGATGACCATTCGGATGGGCAGATGAAATTTTTGAGCAAACTCATAGTCCCGCCCGTCGTGGGCCGGAACCGCCATAACTGCTCCAGTGCCGTAGGTGGGTAGTACGTAGTCGGCGAGCCAGATAGAAATTTTCTCGCCCGTGAGCGGGTGGATCCCGCGGGCGCCGATGGGGACGCCCGTCTTGCCCTTGGCCAAGTCCGTCCGCTCCAGATCCCCCTTTTTCGCCGTTTCGTGGCGATAGTTCGCCACCGCTTCCGCGTAGGCAGGCAGAGTAATTTTCTCCACCAGCGGATGTTCCGGCGCCAACACCAGGTACGTGACCCCCATCAGCGTGTCTGCTCGGGTGGTGTAGACGGTGACCTTTTCCACCGAATCTTCTACGGCGAATTCGATTTCTACGCCCTCCGAACGGCCGATCCAAGCCCGCTGCTGCCGCTTGGTCGAATCGGGCCAATCCAACCGCTCCAGCCCTTCCAGTAGCCTGTCCGCGTAGGCCGTAATGCGTAGCACCCATTGGCGCAGCTGCCTCCGTTCTACCGGGTGGTTACCCCGCTCCGACCGGCCGTTGATCACTTCCTCGTTGGCTAGCACCGCCTTCAGCTCAGGGCACCACCAAACAGGCCGCTCGTCCACGAAGGCCAGACCGTGCTTAAATAGTTGGAGAAAAATCCACTGGGTCCAGCGATAGTAGTTTTCGTCGATCGTGCTAATCTCCCGTTCCCAATCGATGGCGAAGCCCATCCGTTGAATTTGGCTTCGAAATCGCTCCACGTTCTGACCTGTGTTAGCCTTAGGACTGATGCCAGTCTGGAGAGCGTGCTGTTCCGCGGGCAGTCCAAAGGCATCCCAGCCCATAGGATGCAGCACATTATAACCGCAGGCGCGGCGGTAGCGGGCGAGAATATCGGAAGCCGTGTAGCCCTCCGGATGGCCGATGTGCAGTCCCGCGCCGGAAGGGTAGGGGAACATATCCAATACGTAGTATTTGGGCCTGTTATCGCCATCAGGGGCTCGGAAGGTCCCCAGCTCTTTCCAAATTTTCTGCCATTTAGCCTCAATTTCTTTAAAGGGATAGCACCTGCCCATGATCCCCCGGCAGGCTGTCCGTCTGCTCCCCAAAAGCAACCCAATAGTCCACCGGTTCGGTTTGTTTTGCTGCGCCAGCAGGGGCAGGGAATGCGAATCCCGTAGACAAATTCGCCGAAAAAGACACCTTGCTTCCCATGGGTTGGTTTGGCCATCGATTTTTTTACAGATCACTGGCGCTATCGCTGCTCCTCCACGCCGTGTCCTGTCTGGGGGATGAGTCCCTGCAGCCAACGGCCCAGATGCACACGGAAACTCTCTACATGGTGCGCTGCCTGTCCGGCATACACTACGACCGCAAGCCCATTTCCGCCATTCCGCGCGGCAAGGTTCTAGACACCTATCTGGAAGATCTGGACCCGCAACACATGTTTTTCCTGCAATCCGACGTAGATGACATCCATGCCCGCTACGACCTGACCTTGGACATTTTCCTCAACAGCGGCAGCGTGAAGCCGGGCTTTTCCGTCTACGAACTCTTTCGGAAACGGGCCAACGGGCGTTTGGACTGGGTAGATCGGGTGCTGCAAAGTGAGTTAAATATTGCCGATGAAGAGTACTTTGAGCCGGACCGAAAAGGGGTGGCCTGGTCGGAAGGGGAAGAGGCGCTCGACGAAATTTGGCGGCGGCGGCTGGAATTTGACCTCCTCAATGAACTTCTGTTGGCGCCGGAAAATGCGCGGGCGTCCGAAAGCGGCTGCGCGGAAAGCGCGATTGGCCATGAAGGAGCGCAAGAGCGCCTCCGGAGGCGCTACGGTCGCTTTCGAAGTTCTATCAACGACGTAGAGCCCTACCACGTGCAAGAGCTATTTTTAAACAGTGTGGCGGAGCTTTACGATCCACACTCCTCCTTCCTCTCCGCCGCCACGTGGGAAGATTTCCAGACCTGCGCTTTGACAAATTCCTTCATGGGCATCGGCGCCGTTCTGCAGGACGACGACGGCTATTGCAAAATTGTAGAGATCTACGCCGGCAGTCCGGCGGAACGGTCCGGCATGCTACACGTTGGCGATCGAATTTTGGCGATTCAGCAAGACGGCGGCGAGCCGGTCGACATCATCGGCATGCGACTCAATCGGGCCGTGCGACTCATCAAAGGCCCCAAGGGCACGGCCGTCACTCTCCACCTGCAGCCGGCCGATGGGGACCCCTCAGAACGAAAAGTGGTTACGCTGGTGCGGGACGAAATCCAGCTCACCGCCCAGCGGGCGCGGGCGCGGGTCTACGAGGTGCCCGATTCCAACGGCCGGACTACCACCTCGCTCGGCTACGTCCGGCTGCCCGCCTTCTACGGCGGCGACGGCTCAGAAAGGAACGATGGCTGCTGCGCGGACCTGAAAGAACTGCTGATTAAGTTAGGAAAGGAGGACGTGCGAGGGCTGGTGCTCGATTTGCGTGGCAATGGGGGTGGACTGCTCGATGAAGCGGTCGCCATCGCCGGGCTGTTTCTCGGCGGTGGTCCAGTCGTGCAGGTGCGGGACGGAGATGGGCGCGTGCAGCTCTTTGCGGAGCCGGACCGGGAAGTCTTCTACGGCGGACCGCTCGTCCTTCTTACCTCCAAACAGAGCGCGTCCGCCTCGGAAATTCTCGCGGGCGCCCTCCAGGACCACCGGCGGGCACTGATCGTGGGCGATCGCTCCACCTACGGAAAGGGCTCCGTGCAAGCCCTGTTGCCTATGAATCATTCCTTTCTATTTTTAAAAAATGGCCTCCAGCTCGGTACCGCCCGTATTACCATTCAAAAATGGTACCGGCCCAGCGGAGACTCCATCCAACGGCGGGGCGTGCCGGCCGACATTGCGTTTCCCTCGACGAATGATGCTTTGCCGTTCGGCGAGGCGGACAATGAGCACGCACTGCCCTGGGACTTCATCACCGGGGTCACCTTGCGAAAGTGGGGGGATGGAGCACCCTGCGCTCTTACGGACGGACTTGTTAGGGAACTGCGGGCCCGCTCCCTGAAGCGGCGCAGTGAGCCGGAATGGCAGCTATTGGAGGAGCAAGTGGCCCACTTTACGGAAAAGGTGGAGCAGAAAAAATTTTCCTTCGCAATCGACGATCGAAAGCGGCAAAAAGAGGAGGAGCGAGCCTACCGGGCTGCCATGGAAGAGCGAATCAAAGTACTTTCTGAGAAGGATTATGTCCATCGGGACGTGCTGCTGTCGGTGGCTACGGAGGAAGGAACGCGGCCGCGGCGACCCACAAATTGGGAGGAAGACGACGGGACAACGCCGTCGAAGTTCGACGTTCCTCTGCGGGAATCTTTGCGTATCCTAATGGATTGGCTCGGTTTGATCGAAGATGGCTACGTTGCGATCGCTGCTCGCTGAAGGTGAAATTCAGCTGCGGCAGGCCGGCATCGATTCGTCGCAGTCCGACGCGGAGTGGCTCATGGCAGAACTTTGCTCCCGCCGTCGGGCCGAGTTGGCCCTCCACTGGGAGGAACCGTTGGCATCGGATCAAACTGAACATTGGAAGCGGCTACTGTCCCTTCGCTGCGATCGAATTCCGCTCCAGCGTATTCTGGGCACGGCCCATTTCTGCGGCCTGCCGCTGGCTGTGGACGGCCCCGTTCTCATTCCGCGACCGGAAACGGAACAGCTGGTGGAGCTTATCGTCAAAAGGTTCCGTGACCGGCCGCCCCGCTCTATTCTAGACCTGGGCACCGGCAGCGGTGCCTGCATTTTGGTCCTTGGCAAGGCTTTCCCAACTGCGACTCTCACGGCCAGTGACATCTCTCCGGAGGCGCTTGCCCTAGCCCGCCGCAATGGCAACCGCTGCCAAATGGGGAAGCGGATCCATTTCATTTGCTGCAATTGGTTTTCGACGCTTAGGGGCCGTTGGGATCTAATTATTGCCAATCCGCCCTACCTTACCGACGATGAATGGCTTAGCGCAGAACCGGAAGTGCGGGACCACGAACCGAAGGGAGCCCTACTAGGCGGCGGACGGGACGGAGCCGATGCTCTGCGGACCATCCTTCGCGGAGCTCCAAAGCACCTGACCGATGGCGGCCTCCTTGCGCTGGAAATGGGCATGGCACAGGGTCCGACGCTGCTCGCCATCGGAAGGCAAATGGGCTTCGCCTGCGAAGTTTGCCAAGACCTATCCGGCCGTGAGCGTTTTTTTTTGGCCCAACGAGCCGCTAATTCCGGTTCTGTCGCCTGTGGTAGACGCTCTGTACGATCCCCTGCAGCACGCAGCAGACGACGAGAAAGGAACCGCCGTAGCTGAGAAAGGGCAGCGGTACGCCGGTGATGGGCATGAGCCCCAACGTCATGCCCACGTTGATGAGGGTGTGCATGGCCAGTAGAATGGCGGCGGAAACGGCCAGGTAGCGGCCGAAGCGGTCCCTCGACAGCAGTGCAACGCGCAAATTGTCCCAGGAGAGAGCAATGAGCAAAACCAGGGCACTCATGGCACCTAGAAAGCCTTTCCCTTCCGCGAGCGCGGAAAAGAGGAAGTCATTGGTGGCGACTGAGCGAGGCAGGTAGCCGAGCCGGGTCTGGTCGTCGCCGGAGCCCCGGCCCATGAGCCCTCCGGACCCGACCGCGATGAGCGATTGGCGCAAATTCCAGCTAATTCCAGTGCCCTGCGGATCTACCGCTGCCGGCGCCACGAAGCCCAAAATCCGATTTCGCTGGTAGTCTTTAAGCGGGAGTAGGGAGTGGGAACGGTAAAGACTGCCATGCCGATCCGGAGAAAGGCCGCTCTCGTCCAAAAAATTTCTGTAGCGAAAGATATCCCAGGCGAGAAGCGCCAGAAGGACGAAGGCGAAGGCGGCCAGCAAAAGAAAGAAGCGACCGGGGAGACCGGAAACGTAGAGGAGTGCTAGCAGGATGGGGGGTAGGATAAGGGCGGATCCCAGATCCGGCTGCAGAAAAATGAGCAGCCAAGGAATTGCGAAAATGACAAAAAGGCC
>JAIRMB010000065.1 GCA_031258995.1 Puniceicoccales bacterium | reverse complement strand
GCTAACTCCTCCAGTCCCATGTTGGCCGCCCTTTGGGCCGCCGCGCCACTCTGTCCGTCGTAGACATTGGCCCGCACGTCCCAGGCGCCCTCCCCGAAAAGGATACGATTGGGCCGTAGGCCGGACTCATTGGCCGCCGCGGACAGGGCCGTCCGCAGATCGCCGTCCGGGTTTTGACTTCCATCGCTGCCGCCCCAGATGAGCCCCGTAACCGCGACGGCCGCGTCAAGGGCCGCCACGGCGCGACGCAGCTCATTGCGATAGAGCCGCCGCAGCAGGGCTTGGACGTGCCGCTCCTGCCAGTCGTCGCCGGCCGCGTCGTCGTGGTCTACGCGAACGGTCAGCCCCTTATTGAGAGTCTTTTCCATGACAGAATTGCCGCTGAAATCCACCCGCTTGAAGGCGGAACCAACGGTCCGCACATCATCCACTTCCGAAAGAAAAGCTTCTCCGTTTTCCGCCCGCTTGAATTCGAAGCGTTTGCCGACTGCGATGGCCGGCGCCACGAAGTTCAACATTTCCTCGACGTTCTCCCGGTCCTTCCAGCCGACCGTAAAGGCCGTCAGCGGTTCCGAGTAGTTGGCCGCCGTGAAGCGGGCCTCGTTGGCGGCGCAGACGACGCCCTTTTCGTTGTCTCCCCTATCTTGCGGTAGTCGTTCCATATTTTCTATTCCTTTCTATTTAGTTATGCTGCCGATGTGACGGCTGGCGCGTAGGGTAATACCTCGATCCGGTCGCCGGCCGCCTGGGCGGCGCCGATGGCGATTCCGATCCGCAAAAATGCGTCCGTACCAGCCTGCACCTTGCCGCCCGCCGCCGGAGCAAGAAGAGAGCCCTGATTGATGGCGCCAGCCGCCACCATCAGAACCGTGCCATTTCCGCCCAGAAAGTGCACATTGACCGGTTCGTCGGTTTCCACCTCGTCCGTTGCCGTACCGATGGGTAAATTCGTGGCACCGCAGGGTTTCACCTTCCCGGTGACGCCGTCAAAGGTGGCCAACAGGTGGCGGGTCGGAAAGGGATTCGACGCGATGAATGTGCAGTCGCCCCCGTGGGTGCCGGCGGCGCAGTTGGCGATCGTATAATGTGTATTTTTCATAAAATTTTTTCCGTGGGACGCTGGTACCGAATTTTGGACTTCGGCCCCTTTTCGCTACGATCTCAGTCTAGTGCCCTTCTTTCTCCCGAAGCTTCGGTCGCTGTTCCGGTCCCTTCCGTTGGCTTCGCCACTTCCGTTTTTACGTCCCACTTTTGGCTTGCCGGGCCGGTCGGCACTCCTAGCGCTGGTCTCGCTGGCTGGTCCCGTTCGTCTAGTCCGGCCCAGGACACCGGATTTTCATTCCGGCAACAGGGGTTCGAATCCCCTACGGGACGCCAAAAGTATGGCCATTGCCTTTGAAATTTCCTCTTGCCCTGCTCCAGGCGCCGCCTAGACTTCGCCCATTGGGCTAAGGCCCGCGTCGAGGAGTTTTGTTATGGCCATAGACCCGGATCAAGAGGAGGAAGAAAAAGGGCTAGCTGAATCGGAAGAAGGGGTCAGCTTGGGGGATGAAGAAGAGAAAGACGATTGGGCGGACGAAAACGAAGAAGATCCGGACGTAGAGGAAACTGCTGAAGAGAAATTGGAGGAAGAGGGGCCAGAAGTCACACTAGGGGAAGAAGACGGAGCCGTGGAGGCCGTAGAACGGCAGCCGGAAGAAAAGAGTAGGGATCCCGCGACGGACAGCGATGGTCCGGAAGAGGATGAAAATTATCCCGAACCGGAACCGAAGAAATCGCAAGAAGTGAAGGCCGATCCGGTTTTGGAGCAAAATGATTCCGTTGAGAAGGAAGAGGATGGATCAAATGGCAAAAAGTCGGACGGAGATGGTGTGAACAAAAAGGAAGAGGAGCCCCAGCAAAAGGAGCCGGTGAAGGAGGAGGAAAAAGAAGAGTCGGAAGTTTGGCCGGTCCACGAAAAAGCGCTGGCTACGGCCAAGGAGGTTGCCTATGCTGCTTCCGTGCCCCGTCCGCGGGATGGCTTTGATGTGGGGGCCATCGAAGTGACCCTTTCTTTCGATCTCGGCACATTGCGCCTCTCGCTCCGAGATTTGGAAAGTATGAAGGAAGGCTACTCGTTTCTATTGGACCGTCCCAACGACGAATTTGTCACCATTCGGGCCAATGGGCAGCCCGTCGGCCGAGGCCGCATCGTGAGCATCGACGGGCGCATAGGGGTGCAGGTCGAAGAGCTCAATGGGCGGTAAAGTTCTTGCGGAGTGCCGGTAGATGGGAAGAATGAGTCCGCAATGAATCCCGCAGCCAGTTTCTTCACCTACGACCCCATCACAGTCATCCTGCTTCTCACCGTTTTGGGTGTGGCGCCCTTTTTCCTATTGATGGTGACATCCTTTGTGAAGATCGTCATCGTCCTCGGCCTGGTTCGCAACGCCCTTGGTACCCAACAGGTGCCGCCCAACCTTGTCCTGAACGGCCTAGCCCTCATCATCTCCATCTACATCATGGCGCCTGTCGCCAAAGAGACGGTCGCCATCGCCGCCCAGGAAAAATTTTCCATGCAGCGGATCGAAGAATTGCCCAATTATCTGAAAACCATAGGCGAGCCCCTAAGAGGGTTTCTTTTGCGGCACACGTCGCCGAACAGCCGAAATTTTTTCTTGAATGCCGCCGGCCGCCTCTGGCCGAAGGAGGACCTGGAAAAGATGAGCAGTAGCGACTTCCTTATTTTAGTGCCGGCTTTTACGGTGAGCGAGTTGACTACCTCCTTTCAAATCGGCGTGCTGCTCTTTCTGCCCTTCATCGCCGTGGACATCGTGGTCTCCAACGTACTTATGGCCCTGGGCATGATGATGATGTCTCCCATGACCATCTCTCTGCCATTTAAGCTCATGCTTTTCGTACTGGCCGATGGCTGGTCCAAACTCATTGAGGGTCTAGTCCTCACCTACCGCTAGCCTTTGCCCCAATACGAACAATTAGGCTAATTCCTAGGCTGGGTCGATCTGCCGGTGCAGTTCGACGGTCAATTCATCTACGGACAGGCGCGTTTGTTCGCCCGTATCCCGGGAGCGGAGCGTCACCGTGCCGTTCTTCAGCGACTCGAAGTCTACGGTCACTGCGAAGGGCGTACCGATTTCGTCCATACGGCGGTAGCGGCGGCCGATAGCGCCGGAAGCATCCCAGGCTACATTCCAGCGGCGCTGGAGCTTTTGAAAAATTTCTCGGGCGGCCGTGACCAATTCGGGTCGATTTTTTAGCAGCGGAAGTACGGCCACCTTGACGGGTGCCAAGTGCGGATGGAGCCGTAGGACCGTCCGCTTTTCTCCATCCATTTCGTCTTCAGCGTAGGCGGAACAGAGAAAGGCCAAAAAGGCCCGGTCGACGCCGACGGAAGGCTCGATGACGTGTGGTAAATAGCGCCGCCGCCCTTCTTCTTCGAAATATTCCAACGACTTGCCGCTATGATTCTGGTGACAGGTGAGATCGAAACTCCCGCGGGCGGCAATGCCTTCCAATTCCTGGGGCCCAAATGGATAACGAAAAATAATATCTGTGCAGGCGCAAGAATAATGGGCCAATTTTTCCTTCGAATGCATCTCCGTGCCGAGCAGTTCCTCCCGCATGCCGAGGGCCTGGTACCAGCGCAGTCGTGTTTCGACCCACCGGCCGTGAAGGGCTTGCCAGTCCGCGTCCGGTGCGATGAAATATTCCAACTCCATCTGTTCGAAT
>JAIRMB010000055.1 GCA_031258995.1 Puniceicoccales bacterium | reverse complement strand
GCCGGCGGCGGACCCCCGTCCGCCGGGGGCAATCGCGCCTGGGGCACATATCGGCCGGGCCGCCGGCGGCGGCGGGCCGAAGGGTCGTTTCTGCGATCGAATTCCAGCCGTTAGGTGTTCCGCGCTTTTCCATGGGCTGCTTTCGAGTTTCTCCGTCCCGGGGCACGCGGACAATTTCTCCCGCAAGGCCGTCAATGCTGGGCGAATCGGAAAGTCGGGCCGTGACAAAAATAAGCAAATTTCGTTTCTGGGAGCTCTGCCCGCTGGAGCGAAAAATTCTGCCCAATATGGGGATACTGCCTAGAAAGGGGATCTTATCCCGCACCGACTTGACCTCTTCTCGCGTGAGGCCGCCCATGACGACCGTGGCACCGTCGTCGATGGTCACCTCAGTCGCGATGCGGCGCGTGGAAAAGATGGGCTGGAAGAAGCCGGAGGGGACCGTCACCGTAGAGCCGCCAGAGACGGCAATGGAAGAGCCGCCGTACTCGACAAAGCCTTCGAACTCTGTGACGGACGGCTCCAGGCGAAGGCTGATGCGATCGTCCGCCTCGACAATGGGAGTGACCCGCATTTCGACGCCGATATTGCGGGTCTTGAAATTGCGCGGCGTTCCGGCCGTGATGGTCACTCCCGCCGAAGAGCCGTTCAGGGTCCCCGAGCTGGTCCCAACGGAGGAGAGGATGGGGTCATATTCCTCTGGGTAGCGAAACTCCTGAGCTACAACTATTTCCGCCGTTTTCCCGGAAAGCACGGTCACCTTAGGGGCGCTCATGAGATCCGCGCCCGTCTGCTGCTCCAGGGCCCGCAGGACGAAACCGATCTGCGTGCCGCCGATGACCCCCATGACATCGATGAGCGGAACGGAATTTTGTCCCACGTTGGCGCTGCTCGGTGGGGTAGGGGGAACATTGGCAATGGGGATTCGTTTTTCCGCTCCGCCGCCGTCCGGCTCTAGTACGATGGCCCCGCTCGAGCTCGTGCCGTTCTGCGGTGAAAATGCCTGCGCGATCGCGCGAACAACGCCATCTGTCTCTAGGGAAATCTTTTTTGTTCCGTCCCTAGCGGCATGCCAGCGGAATTGCAGCTCGTCCAAGGCGCCCTGCTGCACCTCGATGAATTTTGCTTCAATTTCTACCTGCTTGGCCCGGTCGTAGCGGCGAAGAATGTTTTCCACCTGTAGCAGATTGCGAGGCGTTTGGGTGACAATGAGCCAACTGCCGTCGTAGGCCAGTGCGGAGCCCGAAAATTCGCAAAAATCCACCCCCGAATTTTGAAAAAATTCCTGCAGGAGCCGCTCTTCCCGGGCGATTTGTCCTTCGCCATCCTGCATTTGTCGCATGTTGGTCATGCGAAGGACAGTAGCTCGGGACAGGGGGAAAAATCTCGTGCGAAGTCGTTCGCAATTTTTTTCCGCTGAACTGAGCAGTACCACATCGCCGTCCACTTCCCATTCAAAATCAGCGCATTGGGCAAGCAGTTGGATTGCCCGACCTAACTCCACATTGCGGAGGGTCATATGCACCGGCTGGGCTCCGTCGGGATCGTCTCGAAAGGCGATGTTGATGCCGCGGTTTTTCCCGCTCTCCCCCCAGTCCAGCTCCTCGGCAATTTCCGCCAGCAGGTCCACCGCATCGTGAAAGGGCGTATCCCGAAAACAAATCTTGGGGATCAAAATCGTACGCAGCTTTTCTTCCAAGGAAGATTCCTTTTGAGTGAACTTTTCCGTGGCCAATCCGGGTTCGTCGGCGGCGTGCCACTCCTTCTCTACGGCTCGAAGGAGTTCCTCTCGCACTGCGCCATGGCCCTTCGGCAAAATATGGGAATCTGGCGGTCGCAAATTTCTGCATATCACATTGGAATCGCCACTTACAGCGGTTGCGCCGGGCTCTTCCGCCTCCGTCGGTTCCTCATCCCGGACACCGGCCAGATCCTTCCATACGAACTCGTCGTCTTCCCCTTCCTGGACGTTTCGGTAGACGGCGCGTGCCAGCTCCGAATCGCCCCACGCATTTTCCGGCAGTGATCCACCGGCTAATCGGCCGGCCGCAAAAAACAGCACAGAAAGAACTTGCCGATGCAACCGAACCACCGACGGCCGAGCATGAAGGAAAAGGAGACTCTGTAAATCAGTTTTTCCATGGATGGCTGCCGAATCTCGTCGGGTAAAGTACCATACGCAGTATGGGCTATAAGTGTCTGCCTATCTTCATTCCCCGTTCTTAGGTGTTAAAACTATTACTCCCGTAACATGCGCTAAGCTATTTATTTGTAATATTTTATGTCTAATTTCGGTTCGCGCGCGAAAAGGCCGGAATGGCGACGTTGTGCCCCACAACATTTGACAGTAATTTGTATCATGCTACAATTGCGGGCAGTGGACTCGCGATCCGCCACTTTCCGCCTGCCTGGCCTCAGTCCACCCGATTGCGCACCATACTCTCTCGGCTCATTTGATCATGCGGCCGAACCGACTGATACGGAGGGAATTAGCGGATATGTGGCAAGCTTAAATTCAGCGACATCTAAATATTTCACACCATCTGCGCTGAAAGTGCTAATATGTTTTGGAGCAGTCTGCACCGGAATTAATCTAGTGTGGGTCGTCCTGAAATCCATAGGCATCGGCCTAGCCGTGCCCATACTCGGGGGGGCGCTCGGCGTATGCATTTCCGCGCTGACATACATTTTAATTTGTTCTATAACAGGCTATTTCGTATATGGATCGCTAAAAAATGAGGAGAGGGCTTGGGAGGAGAACGGCTACTCTTCCAGCACGGAAGAAATTCCGCCCCGCGGCGGTGGATTAACCCTGTCGCAAAACAGGAACGTACCTTTTGAGACCTACAAGGATGCCATTTTCCAATGCGCCGACCTATGCGGGGTTGGCAAAGGCGGCAGTAGGCTGGCCGCCCCAGTTTCAGTCGGTGGGCCGCCCAGAGCCCAAGCTCCGGGAGATAGTCTTTGGCGAGCCGCCACTCTAGGAGGTCTCCCTGCTCCTCTAGAAACGGAACTAAGAACGCTAATAAATTGCTATCGTAGTGACATTGGTCTGCGTGGTCCGCGCTGTTTCATATCCGCCAACATGGACAAAATGTGGACATTTTTTCGCAACGATTTAGCAATGGAAATTCACATAGTTCTCGACAGGAACGGGCGGCTGTTTTTTCGAACTCATCTCAATGAAAATACGGCGGTGGGAAGGGGAGCGATAATAAATAATGCCATATGCAACGACCCAGGCCGTCAAATCGGATATTTCGAAGATGCGTACCAGGCACTGACACGTACGATCGGCCGGATAGCCGGACCAATCACACTTACGGGAATTGGTCCGGGCGCTACGTACGCCCAATGCATTGCCCTACGTCACGGCAGGACGGCATTTTGCTTCAATTCGTACGGCATTGGCCCCGGCATTAGGAGCACCTTCGATAACGTACTATTGGCCCGAAATGCATGCAACGTTTATCATTTTGACATAAGAGGACACATTTCTATCGCGCGCAGAATCGCCGATTTTGTCGATCTCGCTTTCACCATCCTGCTCTCCTTCTGCACGCCCGGTAACTTCGGACATCGTTTTGAAGTCATTCCCGACGAAAATGAAAACGCGGCCGCCGCCATAGAGCGTGCCGTCACCGAAACGGCGCGCTGCCAAAAGATGCCGAATGAGCAGCTGGATGACGACGCAGAATTGGAGATGACAGATCCCTAGCAAAGCTCCGCTAGATAACTGCGACGGCACAGAAAGCGGCTCCCTGAGCAGCGATAGATCCCAGAAGCAGCAGTGGTAGGCCGACTGGGACTCGAACCCAGAACCAATGGCTTAAAAGGCCACTGCTCTGCCATTGAGCTACCGACCCGAGCCGGAGCCAACGAAAAATTTTTCGTCCGTCAATAGCCCTCCCGCAAAATCTTTTCCGTAAGACGGACCCTAGCCGGCTAGCCGCCTCCGCGCGAATTTCAAACTACCGCGCCCATCTGCGGTACGGCGGTGGGTGCCAATAAAACCGCCGTGCCGGCAAAGGGCGAAGGCAGGCCCGCCCGTAAAGATTTTCATTGATTATGGTGGCGATACGTCCAAAATGAAGACGTGGAAGAGAAACAGTGCTGCGGGAAGGGCTGCTGCTGCCGAAGTGGTGTCTGCTGGCTGAAATTGGGTATCATCGTCATTGTGGCTTTTGCCGCCGGCTTTGCCGTGCATGGCTGCTGCCGCTGTAGATGCGATAGGTGCCATGCGTCGGCGACGGAGCGGTCGCATGCGCACAAAAAGGCCGTTACGGCCAGGCCTTCGGCGGAAAAGCCCGCCAAGTAAGGACCGGCCCCGCGGGGCGCGTTGCGCGCCGCGGGGGCGGGTGTGGCCCCGTCCCATCAGCCGGCCGAAAAACGGCCGGGATTGATAAACATGGAACCGAAACAGAC
>JAIRMB010000007.1 GCA_031258995.1 Puniceicoccales bacterium | reverse complement strand
GTCCACGCAGATGATTTCGATGTCCTTCAAAGTCTGGTTGCAGGCGCTGTCCAACGCCGCCGGCAGCCAGGGCTCCACGTTGTAGACAGGGATGCAGATGGAAACTTCCACCCCAAAGGTCAAACCTGAGAGAGCGCAAAAGGTCACTAAAACAAAAAATGCCCTACGGTCCCACGCCATGTAACGAATTTTGCCAATTGCTGCAAATTAGGCAAAACAAAAAAAATTTTGTCCTGGGCCCGCGCTACGGTTGGGCCGGTCTCCGCCGTTCGAAGCCGGGAAACCTGCCTGCCTCTTCGGAACAACTAAATAGACCGACGGCGGGCTCTCGCCACACTCGGAAAAGACGTCCACGACTACTCTGCTGCGGCTGGGATTTCATTCTTTCGCAATAGATAGCCCACCGCGAACAACCCGCCCGTTGAAATCACAATTCCCTTCGTAATTTTGTGCAATAGGTAGGTCAACCGGACTTGACTTTGAAGGCCTACCACAGTTTTCGCAACCTCTTTTGCAATTCGTTCGTCTGTTATGGGTTGCCGACAATTGCGGAGAAAATAGTGCTTATGGCATTTCCCAAAAACATAGGTGGCACTACCGGAAACATGAAGACTCGCTTTGTCTGCCATGGCGAGTGGCGGTGGAGTAAAAAGTGTTTTCCGCGAAACTTTTAGCCGTTTTATTTGCAAATTTTTTACCGACAAAGCGCGCGCGTTTTCACCAAACATCTCAACGGCGGAAAGGTGGAAATCCTTTGCACCTTTGCCCTTTCGCAGGTGGCACAGTCGGCCATCCGCACCGGAACCATGACCGCCAACCTTGACCGTCGAAAGACGCTAACTGCCTAAGAACAAATCCTATGCCAGACATAGGGAGAAAATCTGCCCGCAATGCGGAAAAAGCCCTTGACTCCACGGGAGGCGAATTCAGAGGATGCGCCATCTATCTGAGTAAGGATAAGGACCGGTGCGGAATTTTGCGGAACAGAGTCGGGATATTGCCGAGCACATCGTCGGCCGGTGGATCGGGCAAATCGGAGAAGACGGACGCATTCGAGAACGGGGGCAAACCGATCCGGCCAAGGACATCCAGCCGGGCATGGTGGCCCACGCGCTTGCCCTCTGCGCCGCCATCGGCCGCCCGGGTGTGCCACAAGGTCAGCTTGTGGACGCGGCGGCCCGCTGTATTGCTGGGCAGTTTTTTCACCATTGTCGGCCCGAGTGCTTGGCCGGCTGTGCCCACGGCGCCCTCGCCCTGATGATCCTAGGAGTAAACACCGCCCACAATGGCGGGTGGGCCCAATTCCCCGAGGCCATCCGAGAGATCATCGGCCGCTGGCTGCGGGGACGGGTAGACGCCGTCCCTCTCGCCTTGCAGCCCTACGAGATTGTGCGGGCAACGGTAGCTGCCGGTATGGGTTTCGCATCAACCGATTGCTCCGAAAAGCTAATCACCGATTACTTCAAAGAACTGTTGGCTTCTCCTTCGGCCGGATTTCTGGACACGGCCGAACCGGGCTCCGCGGCGGGCCGATTCGACGCCTCCGGGCTCTTTCGTTTACTTCTTCTGCGCGAGGTCCTACAGCGCCATACGAACGGCAACGTCCGCGAGCGGCGGCTCCCGGCTCTTCGCACCTGCATGATGCGCTATTTGCGCATGATCCCGTTTCTTCTGCAGGAAGACGGTAGCGGATGGGCCTACGGCGATCCGGCCGGCTGCCTAGGGACGGTGGGCATTTGCAGCGCAGTTATTTGCGCTCTATCGGATAGCTGGCTGGACAGCGATCAGCGGGAGCACTATATCGCCCTCCTTTGTCGGTTTTTCCAAAATTTTTTCTTCCGCCATTTCGATCGGGAAAGCGGCGATCTCCTCCTAAGCGAAGGTGAAGATAATTCCCTGGAGCTCAGCCGAACGGAGATGGTCTTTGCAATCATTTGGCAGCTGGCCCTCTGGTATCAGTTCGGCAAGAACGTGAAGGAATCTTTTCCCGGGACTGCGGAGGCGCGGATTGCCGGTGGAGGGAGGTACTTTTCCTTTTCCAGCGGCGGCAAATGGGAGTACGGTCTCATGACCTACGGCGACGCCGAGAGCGGGCTCTCCTTTCAGCTGCCGCTGGTATCGCCGCCGCGGTCTGCGCCATCGGCCTCCGGCGCCTTTCCCCACTGTTCCGGTATGGTTCGCGCAGTCGGAGATATCCCGCCTCTGCTCCCGATTCTGACTTTAGAGGAAAAGTCCACGGCGCCTTCCTTCGGTGGTAAGTTCATCACGGCGGGTCTGGGCCCCGCCCGTGGATTTCAGTTTCGCTATGAACAGTCAGATCTATTTGCGCTGGACGGAGAAACGCTTCCCGGCCTTGCCTCCTGTAAGGTGCAGTGGAGCTTCTGCGCCGGCGCAATTCGGGCAGAATTTTCCTATTTTCCCAAAAAGGTCCTCCGCCTCGAACGCTTCCATTTTGCGGTTCCTATCCCCACTTCGAATTCCTGTCTGCCGCCAGCTACGGTCCGGCTCGGCGAAAAAGGCTGGAATCCGCAAGTTTTGCGGGACGATTTTTATGGTGAGTGGCAGCCGCCGCACCCGAGTTCCGGCGAAGAAGCGCCCATGCTCTGCTACGAGCGTCTGCTGCCGATTCTTCTGCAGCCGGATCGCAGCTACCGATTTGTCATTTCCTTTGAACTGGATTTAGTCCGGGAGGTGCCGTGAACGTGGTACCGTCGGATTCCACCGTCCGGGTACGCTTTGCCCCCAGTCCTACCGGCTTTTTTCATATCGGCAGCGCCCGCACGGCCCTATTCAACTGGCTCTACGCCCGCCACTGCGGCGGCACGTTCCTGCTACGCATCGAAGATACGGACCGGCAACGGGATACGGAGGAATATCTGCAAGTTCTGCTCGATGGCCTGCGCTGGCTGGGCTTAGACTGGGACGAAGGCCCGACGGTAGGTGGCCCCCATGGGCCCTATTTTCAAAGCCAACGGGGTGAAATTTATGCCGCCTATTTGCAAAAATTGCGGGATAGCGGCCGCGTCTATGACAAAGACGGTGCCGTCTGGTTCCGCGTTTCCGGCGAACCGGCGCTAATCGACGACCGGATCAGAGGTAGGGTCCAGCGGCTCGAGGAGAAGGATTTTGTCATTGTGCGATCCGACGGCTCGCCCGTTTTTCACTTCGTAATCGTGGTGGACGACATCGCTATGGCCGTCAGCCACGTAATCCGGGGGGAAGACCACCTTTCGAACAGCAGCAAGCACGTGGAACTCTTCCGCGCCTTCGATCGGCCACCGCCCCTCTACGCGCACATCCCCCTCATATTGAAGACCAATGGCCCCGGAAAAATGAGCAAGCGGGATAGCGGAGCTCTCATAGAGGAGTATCAGCGGCGCCACTACTTACCCGAGGCGGTCCGCAATTATCTCTGCCTCCTTGGCTGGTCCCCGAAAAATGATCGAGAAATTCTACCCATTGAAGAAATCATCGCTCTCTTCGATCTGCCGGCCGTGAACAGGAATAATGCCCGCTTCGACGAGAAAAAATTAGCCCACATGAACGGCGAATACGTGCGGGCCCTTCCCGCGGAGGAGTTTTACGGTCGCGCCCTCCCGCTTCTGCGGGAGGCTGGCCTGTTGGCCGGCGCACCCACCGAGGACTACGTTCGCTCCGTGCTGGCTCTCTGCCAAGAAAAACTACGGGGTCTGGAGGAACTGCCCCATTTTTGTGCCTATTTTTTTCGCGAAGATTTTTCCATGGACGAAAATGGGCGTAAGAAAATTTTCGCCGCCGGCGATCCGGCCGTTCGGGTGAGAGAATTTTTAGCGGCGCTCGGCCAGTGGAATGGCGAGTGGACGGAAAATTCTTTGGAACAACTCCTAAGAGCCTTCGCCGAGGAACGGGGTCGAAAAACTAGCGACTACGTCCATCCGCTACGCTATGCCGTTTCTGGCCAAACCGTTGGACCAGGGTTCTATGGGATGCTGACGATCCTCGGCCGGGAACGGGTTTTGGACCGCCTGTCCCGCTTCCCATGCCATTAACTTCTCTAATGGCTGGGAGTTTTTCGCTGCAAATTTGTCCTCGCTGCGTTGGGTTCCATCCCGTGTCAGAGAGATTTTTAAAGGAACGGACCGACCTGTCATGGCCGGATTTTTGGGAGTCGGTATTATCCGCCCTGCAAGACGGACTGGCCATCGTGGACTGCCATGGGACTGTACTTTACGTAAACCGGCGGGCCAGAGAGTTGATGGGCATCCCGGACGGCGAAAACGCCCCACTTCTGCTGCGCCGCTATGCGCCGGAAGTTTTTTTTCACGCACGGGATAGTTTTCATTCCGCCGGCTCACAGCTTTTTGAAGTGCAAGTCACCTATCCGGAACGGCGCCTGCTGCGAGTCAGTCGCTTTCCTTTGGCGTCGAACGAAAATTCCACACTCAGTGCCCTCGTCCTAGCCGACCACACGGCCGAAGAAGAACTAGGAGAGCTACGGCGTGAAGAGGACGCCTGCGCCACCGTCGCCCTATTGACTGGCACACTCGCCCACGAATTGGGAAATCCGCTCAACGGCATACAGATCCATCTGCAACTGCTCAAGCGCCAGCTGTGCTCTCTGCCGCAGGCCCATGCGCTCCGAGAAACCGTGGAAATTTGCCGGAATGAAGTGGATCGGCTCCATCACATGCTTGGCAGCTTTTTAAGCTCCATCCGGCCGACCAAACCGATTCTGCGGCAAATTGACCTCAATGAATCATTGTTAAATTGTCTAATCGCAATGGCCATGGAACTGAAACGGCGCAACGGGAACGTGCGGAAAGAACTTTCCGCAGAACCGCTTCTGATTCTCGGCGATCTGAGCCAGCTTCAGCAAGTTTTTGAAAATTTACTACGGAACAGCATGGAAGCGTGGGAGAACTCGGGCCGCATCGTAGTCCGCAGCGCCAACGAAGGAGCCTTTGCCCGCGTGGAAATAGAAGACGACGGTACGGGAATTGATCCCTCCGCGCTACCTAATCTATTCCGCCCCCAATGGAGCAATAAGCAGGGGGGAAATGGCCTTGGCCTCCTAGTGGTCCGCAGCATTCTTCGCGCGCACCGGGCCACTATCGCGTTTTGCGGAATAAAACCACGCGGGACCAGGGTAACCCTCCGCTTCCCGCTCGAAAACCCGAAATTTCCTATGCTAGGCTAGACGTTTCAAAAATCGGGAACTCACAGGAAGCGGGCTGGCGTTAAAACCTACCTAGGAGCCCCACGTACGCTTCTTGTGGCGCATAAGCCGGGACCTCTTCCGACGCTTATGCTTGTTCATCTTCAAACGCCGCTGCTTTTTCAAATTTCCCATGAAAGTAAACCCAATGCGGTTGCGATGGCCAAGCTCAGTAGCGAATGGGCGAAGTAAAGCTTTTTCCCATCATTTCTGCTTCTTTCTCATCTAAGCGCGACCAAGGTAATTGCCATTTTCCGTTCCGACTCGAATGCGGTCTCCGGTCTTAACAAACAGCGGTACCTGCACGACCAAACCTGTCTCCATCACGGCTGGCTTCAGTACGTTAGAGGCCGAATCGCCCCGGACCCCATCCGGCGATTCTTTCACCGCCATTTCCACGGCGGCCGGCAACTCGACGCCAATGGCCTTTCCATCGATAAAGAGCACGTCATAGACAGCGTTTTCCACCAAATAGGACACCATTTCGGCCACCAGACTGAGGCCAACGGCGGTGTCCTCAAATGTTTCCGGATGAACAAAATGAAACTCATCGCCATCCCGATAGGAAAACTCCAACTTGCGCCGCTCGAGGAAGCAAAACTCCACATTTTCCGTCGTACGAATTTTCGTATTGGTAGCCGTGCCCGTGCGCAAGTTCCGCATTACCACCTGCACGAAGCCGGCTTGACGGCCCTGTGTCCGGTGCTGCATTTCGGTAACCAGGTGGGGTACGCCACCGTGTAAAAGCACACGGCCTTTGCGAATCTCCGTCGGCGATGCCATAGGGTCCTTCCTAATCGGGGCGTTCGCTTACCCGTGCAACAAAAAAAACGACTCGCCGGCGAAACGGCCGGTCATGTGGACGATCCGCGACCGCATTGCTCCTTTCCATTCGCTGACTAAGTGCCCAGCCTATGGAGGATCTGCCCGCACCGACAGTGATGAGCGAGCGTTTTTTCGAATTTCGCAAAAAGAGTTGGCGAATCCTTTAAAAGAACCTAGCGGTGAATCCCAATGACTGCGGCTCCCGTAGAAACCATTCGTCACTCGGCAGCTCACGTGCTTGCGGCGGCCGTTTTGAAGCTATTTCCTTCGACAAAGATTGACATAGGTCCCCCGACAGAGTCGGGGTTTTACTACGACTTCGACGGGGAACACACTTTCAGCGCCGAAGACCTGCCCGCCATCGAGGCGGAAATGGCCCGCATCATAGCAGCGGATTTACCATTCCATCGGCGGGAGGTGGATCGGGCAGAGGCAGAAAATTTTTTCCGAAAGTGCGGCCAGCCCTACAAGTTAGAGCGGTTGGCAGACATTCCAGAGGAGGAGGTGCTTAGCCTTTACGAGTTGGGGGATTTTGTGGACCTTTGCCGCGGTCCCCATGTGGCTTCTTCCGCGGCCATCGGCGCTTTCCGGCT
This sequence comes from Puniceicoccales bacterium, assembly GCA_031258995.1. Taxonomy (GTDB): domain Bacteria; phylum Verrucomicrobiota; class Verrucomicrobiia; order Opitutales; family JAIRLM01; genus JAIRMB01. The sequence continues at coordinate 11,338 of JAIRMB010000007.1, read as the reverse complement.
ACTGAGTATCGCTGGCGCCTACTATCGCGGCAGCGAGGCCAATCGGCAAATGCAGAGGATCTATGGTACTGCGTTTGCCAGCAAGGAGGAATTGGAAAAACATTTAGCAGATGTGGAAGAGGCCAAGCGGCGCGATCACCGTCGCCTGGGCAAGGAATTGCAGTTATTTTTAATTGATAACGACGTGGGTGCGGGACTGATTCTTTGGCTCCCACGCGGCACGGCCATGCGGCTGGAGTTGCAGCAATTCATCGCGAAAGAGCTCACTCGACAGGGCTACGAACAGGTCATAACGCCGCACGTTGCTCGACTGGAGCTCTTTCGCACGTCCGGCCACTTTCCCTACTACCGGGATGCCCAATTCGAGCCCATCGCCGATCGGGAGAATCTGAATACGGCATTGGCCTACGGCGAACTTTTTAGCGAATTGGAATCGGGCACCCGCAGCGGTTTCCTCGTTAAACCCATGAATTGTCCGGGTCACATTAAAATTTTTTCCAATACGCCCAAGTCATACAGGGACCTGCCCTGCCGTCTGGCCGAATTTGGCACCGTCTACCGCTGGGAGCAGTCCGGTGAGCTGTCCGGCATGACCCGCGTGCGCGGGTTCACCCAGGATGACGCCCACATTTTTTGCACGGAGGAGCAGCTGGAAGGCGAAATCCAAGGCTGTCTGTCCCTCGTACGAAAAATTTTCGAAACGCTTGCTATGGGAGACTATCGGGTACGGCTCAGCCTTCGTGATCCCCAATCGGATAAATACATCGGCGACGACCGGGCCTGGGAAAAATCCGAAACCGCTCTCCGGCAAGCGATTCAAACGCTCGAATTACCCTATGGGGAAGAGGTGGGTGGTGCGGCCTTCTACGGACCTAAAATCGATTTTATTGTAAAGGATGTGCTGGGGCGGGAGTGGCAGCTGGGAACGGTCCAAGTGGACTACAACCTGCCTACTCGCTTTAATTTGACCTACATCGGCCCCGATAATCGGCCACTTGTGCCCGTCATGATCCACCGGGCCCCCTTCGGTTCTTTAGAGCGCTTCTGTGGCATCCTCATTGAGCATTTCGGCGGTGATTTCCCTCTTTGGCTGGCGCCGGAACAAGTGCGAATTTTGCCCATCAGCGATGAACTCATTCCTTACGGCCGACAGCTGCGAGAAATGCTTATAGAGAAAGGGATCCGCGTGACCATAGACGAGCACTCGGACAAATTGGGCGCAAAGATCCGACGGGCAGAGCTATTTCACGTTCCTTACGCCGTTGTGGTAGGGGAAAAGGAACGGGAGAGCGGATCCGTCGCTTTACGATCCCGCATTCGGAAAGAGCACGAGGGCAGCCATTCCGTAGGTACATTTGTAGAACTATTGGAGGCCGATATCCGCAGTCGCCGCTTGCCGGACCAGTTTTTGTCTAATGCGCGCTAGGAGGAATTTCTTGTTTATTACAAATCTTTTACCGGACCATTTCGCCCGCTAGGTGGAATAGCATTGCGAGGTCCGGCTGCGCCTTCCAGCGTGCGGCCCACGGTTTGGTGAGCCTTGCCGTTGTCCGCCCGCCGCTCAGTGGGTGAAGTTTTCTGCGTGAGGAGCATCCGGGTGGGAGTGTGGCCGAGTTCGTCAAATTCTTTCTGGGGGGTGCGTTCACCTAGGCAGAATGTGGTTCTTTTTTTTCTAATCTACTTCGGCTCCTATGCCATCGCTGCGCTGCTGGCGCCCTCTGTCTATGTCGTACTGCATCACTGCCACGGTCAAATTCTCTCACCGCTGGTGACCTACGTTCTCGCCCGTCCCTTTGGGAAGGTCTATGGCCGCATTTGCTGGATCCCGCTATTTTTCGGTCTGCTCTTTCTGCTGCGCCGCTGCGGTCTGAATTCCTGTAAAAAATTAGGGTTCCACTGGCGCCGTTGGCCGCGATTTTTGCGTTTTTTTCTGTTGGGCACGGGCCTAGCGGCCCTTCTAGCACTTGTACGAATGGTCCAATTCGACTGGGAATGGCGCGGCGGATTTTCTTTGCTGCTATTTCCGCTATTCTCCGCCTTGGCCATTTCCGTGATGGAGGAGGTTGTCTTTCGCGGGCTTCTCCTGCGGCTCCTCTGCGGTTCCTTCGGCCCCTTTTTCGCCCTCCCATGCAGCGGCCTTTTCTTTTCCTACGCGCATTTCACCGGCCATTCCGCCGCTGCTTTTCGCGGTCCGTCGCCTACCGTTTCTGACGGCTTTCGGGTGGCGTTGGACTCCCTCGGCGCCATTTGCTGCGGTTTTCAGCCGATCCCATTTCTGTCTCTTTTCCTCTTTGGCCTGCTGCTGGGTAGTTATTTTCTCCGCTACCGCAACCTCATGGAGGCGGTTGGTTTCCATTCTGGGGTTGTTTTTGCCCTGCTGGCTTTTCGGCGGACGGTCGCCCTCACAGTTCCGCTAAATTCTTCCACGACAGGAAATCTGCTGGGCTGTTTGCTCTGTCCGTTCCTTCTCTGTGTCCTTCTCTCCTTTCACGTCCATGGCTCCGGGGTCCCTAAAAGCTCTTGTCGGGAAATTTCTTGATGTCCTCTGGCCGCGCCGCTGCTTCGGCTGCCGGTGCAGGCTATCGGGCGATGGGCCGCTCCTGCACCTTTGTCCTCGCTGTGTGTGCGATTTGGACTTTCCCTTTGCTCCCGCCTGTCCTCTCTGTGGCTGGCCCCGTGAGGGGCGGACCGGCGACCAGTGCCCGAACTGTTTACAAAATCATTTTTTCTTTCGCTCCTGCTGTTCTCTCTTTGCGCACAGCGGCTTGGGCCGACGGATGATCCACGAAATTAAATACCGGCAGGGTCATTTTTTACTGCCGGACCTGGGCCGTCTGAGCAGCGTTCTATTTTCGAACATGGCCGGCGGGATTCTAGTTCCCGTACCTCTCCACTGGCGGCGCCGCTGGAAGCGCGGTTTCAATCAAAGTAAGTTGATTTGTCAGGCCCTTGCGCGGGAACATGGCTGTTCTGTGCGCCATTTGCTGTGGCGGCGGCGGTGCCGCCGCCCGCAAGTGGGGCTTACCCGTGCGGATCGGCGGAGGAACGTGGAGGGGGTCTTTGCCCTGGTTCCGGGGGTGCTATGGAAAAACATTGCCAAGGACTCCCCCATCTATTTGGTGGACGACGTGCTCACGACCGGCGCCACAATGAATGAATGTGCCAAGGTGCTGACGCAGGCTGGATTTTCCAATGTCCATGCCCGCACGCTGGCCCGCGGTTGAGTCGCTTTGGGACCATGGCGCTCTTTGGAAAGCCGAAATATTCCACGGTTTCTCTCGGCAAGAAGCGGGATATCCCGGCGAACATTTTCACAAAGTGCCCCAAATCTGGTCGCGTGGTGTACACGAAAGACCTGAAAGAGAACTGGATGGTAGTGCCGGGGAGCGGCTATCACTTTCCGCTGGCGGCACCGGAGCGACTGCGACTACTCCTGGACGAAAGCAGCTTTCGTGCATTAGACGGTGAAGTGCAAACGGCAGATCCGCTGCGGTTTGAAACGGACAGCATTTCCTATCGAAACAAGATCGCAGACAACAGGAAAAAGACAGGTCTGGACGAGGCCGTACTCGCCGGTACGGGAAAAATGGGCGGGATGGACATTTCCGTCGCTGTCATGGATTTCCGATTTTTAGGCGGCAGCATGGGCTCCGTCGTAGGGGAGCGGGTCACCCGCGCCATCGAGCGAGGCGCGGAGCACTCCCTGCCGGTTCTGGTTGTCTGCTCCTCCGGCGGAGCCCGCATGTATGAAGGCATGCTCAGCCTGATGCAGATGGCAAAAACTAGCGCCGCCCTCGCCCGCCTCGCCGCCGCCGGCCAGCCCTACGTAGCCGTGCTCACAAATCCCACCACTGGCGGGGTAACGGCCAGCTTCGCCTCGCTGGGGGATCTCATTTTGGCAGAACCGGGCGCACTAATTGGCTTTGCCGGTCCCCGCGTAATCCGAGAAACCACCGGCCAAGAATTACCAGAGGGCTTTCAAACGGCCGAATTTCTTCTGGAACACGGCTTTTTAGACCAAATCGTCCCCCGCAGCCAGCTCCGCGAAAGAATTATTTTCTTTTTTAGAATGCTCAGTGCCAATGGGACTGGGCACCTTGCGAGAAGGAAAAAACTGCTCAAATCATCCGGCCCGACATCCGTAAATAGTCAAACAGATCCGTCCGATCCACCGGATTGAAGCCGTGCGGTGCGGAATAGGGAGCGCTCGGCGTGTTGGCCACCGACCCCAGCATGCGCCTCTCCTTTTCTATGACCAAACTTTTTCCGGGCAGCATATTCACTTTTACCACCTGTTCGATCGGCGTGCCGGCGGTCGACAGCTTTCCGACGCCTCCCCCCACGACCGGGACATAGCCGGGCGCAACCCCATCGACTTCCACTGACCCCATGGTTATATTCTGCCAATGACCACGCCATTGGCAAAGATTTTTTTTGTTTTGCCATAAATTTGTCCTACACCTCCTTTGGAGTGTTAGATAAAAAAACCGCCGTGCCTGCACGGCGGGCGTCCACATCCGATTGACAGCTGACCGAATATGTCCCAGCCCTAATCAGGGGCGGCTAGCTCAGTCGGTTAGAGCAACCGGTTTACATCCGGTAGGTCGCAGGTTCGAGCCCTGCGCCGCCCACCATCAACCAAGCTTTCACAGAGACGTTCGCGATCTATGTAAAATTTTTATTTTTAGAAAAGTTTCTATGGTAAAGCCGCAAGTTGCTTGCAAAGTTCCAGAAGTGATGAGTAGTAACATGGTAATTTCGTATGTGGGCTGTTATGCGAATAACATCCGCTCTACTTGTTCTGCACTCTTGACGAGTATAGGGGGGCAATTGGTTCCAACTTGCAGCGATAATTTCTTGGTCTTCAAAATAATGACTTTTCCTGGGTATTCGAATATTGTGGACGCGAACGTTCAGAGGGCGCGTAATATTGTCGCGGCAGCGGGCGGTTGGGTTCGCTGTTGTAAGTCGCCGAGGGAGTTTGAAGGTCATATGAGGCGCGGTCAGACGGCGCAGCGGTTTTTCGAAGGGCAGGCAGCGAGAAGGAGAAGGTTCCTGTGGGGTGACTGATTGACTCGCAGTGGGGGGTGGCTGTCGTGTGGCGGGGGCCACCTTTTGCCGGATTGGCCTTGCGGTTTTGGTTTTTCTTGGCGGGATGGATGGGTTGTGCGCCGATGTTGGGTGCTTTTTTTTGGTTTTGTCCTGCCTAGTTTCATCTGTGTTGGCGATCGGTTGATCGCGCCGTTTCGGGAGGCTGTGCAATTTTTTTTGCCCAGCCTCGCCACTGGCGGAGGTGGCAGTTGGGATGCGGTGGGGAGTCTTCCGGACTCGGATCCGCATGGCGGTGTGGCGCAGGTGCGGAACTTGTATATTCGCGTTTTTGGCCGAGGGGTGGACGAGGGTTCGCTGTTTTCCATTGAAAGTCCCGTTGCTCAATATGATAGCGCAAGCAGCCAATTTGTGGGAACGGACTTCGTTCACGTGCGTGGGAACCTTTTCACTGCCCTGGGGAATCGGTGGATTTTTTTCGGTGGAGAGCGCCGTCTCGTGCTCGACAGCGCCGTGCAGGCGTTCCTAGAGATTGATGGCGGTGCGGAGTCGGAAGACATTTTAACGGAAGGCGGCCGCACGGTCGTTGGGGGGCAAAGTCTGCAAATTGATGTTAAAGAAGGTGCTATTTTCTTGCGCTTTCGTCAGGACGTTTCCCTTCGATCCGGCGGGTTCTTACTTTGCAGCGACGAGCTTGTCGTGGAAATTGCCCGTGAGGAACCCATGCGGATCTTAGACCAGGAGTTTGCCGGCGAAGCGATTCGTTCCGTCCGCGCCGCCGGCGCCGTCCGCGTCGAGTGGCCTGCGCGCTCGGCCACGGCAGATAGTGCGCAAATTTTCCCCGGAGAAGGAGTTATCTTTCTTTCCGGGAATGTTAATGTACTGGAACGGGAGAGCCAAATTCGGTGCCAGGGGCTCCTATTTCGTAGCGACCAATGCCACACGGTGGCCGAGGAAGGCATTTGTTTGGAGCAAGTTTTACAATTCTTGAACTTCAATTGAATGGACCCGGAACAGCTCAAAACGTTCCTGATTATGGCTCCCCAGCTCTTTGTGGGCGCTTGCCTGCTGCTTTGGCGGCGGCCGACACCATCTCCACCAGCCCAAGAGCCGTGCTGGGTGGGAACGGGCTGGGACGTGGCGGCTTTTTTTTCCTTGGCATTGGCCTTTCTCTTCGTTCTGCCGGATTTAGTTTATTTTTTTTCACCGAAAAATGACAGCAGCTCCTATCTTTGCAGTTTTTTAGGCACCTGTGCCTATGCCCTTCTTTTGACGCGACTCCTGCGGAGCCGCGCATTCTCCTTTACTGAAGGCCTTTCGCCGGCGCGACTCTCGCTTGGCCGGGCTCTCCTGCGGGGCGTGCTCCACTATCTGCGGGCTACCCCACTCCTGTTCCTGGCCGATATTTTTTGGCTATACTTCTTAAGTGCCTTCTGCGCCATGGGCTTGCCCCTGTCCCTAGAACCGCAAGAACTTCTTTGGAAATTGGAAAATGCTTCGCCGCTAATGCTTGCCCTCATCGTCCCCATTGTCTGTGCCGTTGCGCCATTCGTGGAGGAGGTCCTATTTCGCGGCGGTGTCCACCGCTGTTTGAAGTCCGTCTGGGGAAAGTGGCCTGCCGCCTTTTTGTCTTCCGTCTTATTCGCGACGCTCCACGGCAATTGGGTCGCCTTTTTCCCTCTTTTTGTGCTCAGTCTGCTGCTCGTCAGCGTCTATGAGCGGGAAGGACGGCTGCTTCCCTGCGTCTGTTTGCATGGCCTATTTAACCTCAACGGCATTCTGCTCACGCTCGCGAGCCGTTGAGAGTCAACCGGTTCGCCAGGACGAAAGAGGATCGGCGCAACTCCAAAAAATTATGCGATTTAACGGCCAACGATGGCCAGACCGCGGAAGGCAGGGTGTTTGGCAACAGGGACCAACTCGGCCAGATTGATGGCACCGCTGAGTGCCTTGGGCGGACGCAGCTCATGGATGCGATCTCCCTGCTGCACATCGACGATAAAGCGGTGCGGGCCGCCATTTTGCGATAAGTAGTCGGCCAGGGGGCCCATGGCGGAGGCGAGCCGCTCCCGATCGTCGCCGGCCAAAGTCAGGTGAATCTCGCTGCGGCCAACGAAACGGGATAAATATTCTTCGATGCCATAAACTTCCGCGCCGTTCCAGTCGCGCCGATCGTCCTGGATCCGCAGAGATCCCCGCACCACCACGATGCTGCCGGCGGTGAGCAGTTGGCCGTAGCGGTCATAGGAATCTGGAAAAAAATTAATCTGCAGATCTCCCTGTCGACAACTGAGTTGTACATGAGCCCAAAGCCTATTGGTCGCCTTAGTGATTTTTTTAGTCACTTCCCCGATGCAGCCTACGGCTGTGAAGGGCTGACCGTTGCGCAGCTGGTTCCCGTTCTGCGGAAGGGAGTCGATAGAGCGCTCCAGGCCCAGGAGGGCGTCGAGGGGGTGGCCCGATAGGTAGAAGCCGAGCAATTCTTTCTCGTGGTGTAACTTCTCTTCCGTAGGCATGGGCCTTCCGTCCGGTTCGACGAGGCTTTCCAGCGGGTTGGCCGGCATGAGTCCGGAACTGACAAAAAAGTCCTCTTGGAGGGTATTTTGCTGCTCCTTGAGGTGTCCTTTAGCCCGAATGATGCGGTCGAGGGACTGGATTAGCTGGAGCCGGTCCGTGCCAAAAGAATCGAAGGCGCCGGCCAAGATCAAATTCTCATAGACCCGACGGTTATTGGTTTTCGGATCGGCGCGGAAGGCGAAATCGGCAAAATTTTTGTACGGCCCATTGGCGCCCCGCTCCGCCAGAATCCCCTGGGTCGCACTAGCGCCAACGCCCTTCACAGCGCCGAGGCCGAAGCGGATAGAGTTGCCATCGGGCATGGGGGTGAAGCTTTCTTCGGAGCAATTGACATCCGGACCGAGCACCGGGATACCGGCGGCGGCCGCTTCGCCTAAGAAGAAGGCCAGCTTGTCCGGATTACCCAGCTCGGCGGAGAGGACGGCGGCAAAAAATTCCAGCGGAAAGTGGGCTTTTAGGTAGGCGGTCTGGTAGGAGACGATGGCATAGGAAATGGAATGGGACTTGTTAAAGCCGTAGCCGGCAAATTTTTCCAGCGTATCGAAGATTTCGTTGGCCTTTTTTTCGCCAATGCCGTTGGTCTTTGCCGCGCCCTTCACGAAGACGGCCCGCTGAGCGTTCATGACGTCTAATTTTTTTTTGCCCATGGCTCGGCGGAGAATGTCGGCACCGCCGAGGCTATAGCCGGCCACTACCCGAGCCGCCTGCATGACCTGCTCCTGGTAAATCAGCACGCCGTAGGTATTTTTGCTGACTTGCTCTAGTACCGGATGGGCATAGCGGACAGTGCTTGGGTCCTTTTTTCGTCGTACGTAGTCCGGGATCCACTCCATGGGCCCCGGCCGGTAGAGGGCGCTCAGGTCGCTGATGTCGTCAATGCTGTTCACGCCAAACTGCCTGCATAGCGCCCGCATACCGCCCGATTCCAGTTGAAATACGCCCGCGTTGTCGCCGGAGTTAATAAGTCGAAAAGTGTCGCCATCGTCCGGCGGAATGGTGCGGATGGAGAACTCCGGGAAACGCTTGCGGATAGAGTGGACCGCATCGGCGATGACGGTCAAGGTCTTGAGGCCTAAAAAGTCCATCTTCAAGAGGCCTAATTTTTCAACGTAATCTTTTGAGTATTGGGTCGTTAGGTTCCCGTCCTGAAGGATAACGGGCGCGAGGTTTTCCGTCGGCTGGTCCGAAATCACCATACCGCAGGCGTGGGTGCCCGTGTTCCGCACGGTTCCTTCGATAATTTTCCCCTGCTCCACCAGGTCTTTAAGCAGCGGATTCCGCTTCATTTCGTCCCGCAGTTCCTGGGAGCGCTCTACGGCGCCGGCCAGGTCGATGCCGATTTCCTCCGGGATCATTTTAGCGATGCGATTGGCCTCGCCGTAGGGAATGTCGTTGACCCGCAGCAGATCCCGCAGCACCATTTTCGCGCCGAAAGTGCCGAAGGTGATGATATTGGCCACGCCGTCGTGGCCGTATTTTTGCCGCACGTAGTCGATTACCTCGTCCCGCCGCCGCATGCAGAAGTCGATGTCAAAATCGGGCGGAGAAATGCGTTCCGGATTCAAAAATCGTTCGAAGAGTAAGCCATAGCGAAGCGGATCCACATCGGTGATGCGGAGAGCGTAGGCCACAATGGAGCCGGCGCCCGAACCGCGGCCGGGACCGACCGGTATATCATTCCTGTGGGCCCAATTAACAAAATCCTGGACCACCAAAAAATAATCCGTGAAGCCGGCGCTACCGATGACAGCCAGCTCCATTTCCATGCGAGCGAAGAGACCCTTTGCTGTCATAGCATAGGGCAGACGGGCTAGCGGTTCTTCTGTGGGTGGGCCTTCGGGTAGGCCGTAGCGCTCCCGTAGGCCCTTTTCGCAGAACGTTCGCAGATATTCCGCCTTCGAAGGGACAGAGTTTTCCCCTTCCAGCGTAAAGACCGGGTAGTGGTTTTCGCCGTAGGACATGCGGAACTCACACATTTCCGCGAGCCGTAGCGTGTTGGAAAGCGCATCGGGTCGCTCGCCAAAGATAAGCTCCATCTCCCGAAACGATTTTAAGTAAAATTGGTGCTGAGGCATGCGCATGCGCTTTTCGTCGGCCAACTTAGATGCGGTCTGGATGCAGAGCAGAGCATCGTGGGCCCGCCAGTCCTCGGCATTTACGTAGTGCACGTCATTGGTGGCGATTGTGCGTAGGCCGTTCCGTTCCGCCAGCTGGAATAGGCCCGGTAGGATCTGCTTCTGCTCCGGAATGCCGTGGTCCTGTACCTCGATGAAGAAATTTTCTTTCCCAAAAATTTCCGAATAGCGACCCAGAGCCTCCCTAGCGCCGTCGAAATCGTTCTCCAGAAGGCACTGCTGGATTTTGCCTTGGATGCAGGCGGAGGAGGCGATGAGCCCCTCGCCGTACTTCGCCAGCGTTTCCAGATCCACCCGCGGCTTGTAATGGAATCCACGCGTATGGGACTGGGAGGCAATGTGGCAAAGGTTTTTGTAACCGGTGGCATTTTTGGCGAAAAGGCAAAGATGGTAAAGTTTATTCTGCTCACGGGGAGGACGCTCGTCCATGGTCAGATCCCAAAGGGAGTAGGCTTCCATGCCTACGACGGCCTTTAGCCCCATCTGAGCCGTTGCGTCCAGAAAGTGCGGTATGCCGTAAAGGTTGCCGTGGTCCGTGATGGCCAGCGCCCCCATGCCCAGCTCCAACGCCCTGGCGCAGAGCCGGTCCATCCGACAGGCGCCGTCCAGTAGGCTATAGTCCGTGTGCAGATGCAAATGTACGAAAGGGGACCGCACGGCCTTTTTCTAGTCGGACCTGCCACCGCTTCGCGAGAAAAATCAATTCTCGACCCAGCCCGTAGACTCGACGACGGCAATTTTCTGGAAAGTTCCACCGGCGGCCCGCCGTTCGGACAGGTCCCCCGAACTACCCAGTTGCTCGACAACTTTCAACTCAAAATTTGAGAAGGACGTTCGGAAGGCGCCTACGGTCCGTGTGAAAGGTGTTCACTTTTCTACGTCGAGATGATACTCGTCAGCTATCTCCTTTATGTGCTGTTCCATAAATAACTTCAGGACGAGAACTGCTTGCGGCACTTTATCGAGGCATCTGCGCGTGTCCCAGAAAATGGTGCGATTCATTGCTTCTTCTTCACCGGGCCTTCCTTCGAGAAGGGGAAGTTTTAGCCATATGAAATCGACGACACTGCTTTCCGGACTAAAAAGGCTCTGCTGCGCCGTCAAAAAATTTTCACCGGAAATAAGCATGGACGGAATGTGTTGGACAATTTTCACGATATGCTCTTCGCTATCGTGAATGTGGAGTATGTGCGTTCGCGTAACGCTCCTGCAGCGAGTGATGAGGAGACAGCTTCCATCCACTAGTATGTCTATGCCGCATACAATTTGAGCAGTTTCGCGATCCGGAAATCGGTCCGGTGTGAGGCGGGCGACCCCGTACGTATAACTTATCCAACCTATCCTATTCATAATCTTCCGCCAGTATCTTTCCGAGTAATCGGATCTTTGGTCCAACTTTTATTCAGCCCGTACGTGACATTGCAAAAACTTTTTCTGAAAAGCGGGATGTAGGCCGTCTAGTAGCGGACGAAAATTTGTCAACGGAGTGGTTGGATTTTTGCTATCGAATTGCAGAAATTTAAAACAGATTGGCGAATCCTGCGAAAGTAGGAATGCCAGCTCAAAATAAAAGACAG
>JAIRMB010000017.1 GCA_031258995.1 Puniceicoccales bacterium | reverse complement strand
CAGAGCGTCACAGAGCACCTCTCGGTCCACCGAAAACTTCATGGCATGCGAAACGGTTCCTATTTTTGCAGCCAATTGTCAAGGGCCAAGGGTAACCGCGTTCGGCCGATCGCCTCAGGAAAACTTGGCCGAATTCCTTCGGGCGATTTTTTCACAAAATGACAGCCTCAAAGACCACATTTCAGCCGTTTAGGGCAGCGTGGCCGGCAGGACGATGGCGTCGGCCAGACCGTAATCGATGGCCTCCTGCGCATTGAGAAAAAAATCCCGGTCCGTGTCCCTTTGGATCTTTTCGATGGGCTGCCCGGAGGACCGGGCAAGGATGACGTTCATTTCCTCCCGGGTTCGCTCCATCTCTGCGGCTTGAATGTTAAGATCCACGGCCGGAGCATAGATTTGTCCCTGAATGAGGGGCTGATGGATAAGCACGCGAGCGCCCGGGTAGAGGAGTCGCCGGCCCTTCTCGGCGGCACAAAGCAAGATGGACCCCATGCTGGCCGCCATACCCATTACGACGACGGTTACCGGCGAGCTCAGTAGTCGGATAGTGTCGTAGATGGCCATGCCGGAGGTGACGCAACCGCCAGGCGTATTGATGTAGAAGGTAATGGGCACGCCCGGCTTCTCCAGGTCCAAAAAGAGCAATTTCTCCACAACGGCCCGCGCACTGTCATCGTCAACGGGGCCCCACAGGAACACCTTCCGCGTTTCGAGAAATTTTTCCTCTATGCGGGAGGCGGCCGTCCTCCGTTGCTTTTTTGCATCACAGCAGTGGGGACTTTCCTCCCCTTCCTCGTCCTCTTCCCAATCGTTTTTCATGGCAGTCCTTTCAATGGCACATTCGACTCCACGGCATCATCATAGTCAATCCCACCGACACCAAAGCCGAATAGGCGCAGAAAGTCGGATCGATATCCGGTAAAATCCGTAAGAACGAAAAGGTTACCCGTATCAAGGGTGGGCCAAAGTTGGATAACCTTCTCCTGCAGTGCCGGTTTTAGTTCCCGCCCATCGATGCGGATCCTGCCGGAGTCGTCGACAGCGCCATCCGGGAGGGGCCTATCGCAATAGAGCCCTTCCCGAAAGAGCCGGATCATCTGATCCTGGCAATCTTCGTGGCTGCCCTCCTCCTTCATGAGCTTGAAGAGCAGAGAGATGTAGAGCGGCACGACCGGAATGGCGGCGCTGGCCTGGGTTACGACAGCCTTATTAATGGAAATGTAGGCCTTCCCGCCGAGTGGGGCAAGGATCCGGTCGATTTTTTCGACGGTCGCCTCCAAATCTTCCTTCGCTCGGCCGATTGTGCCGAAGCGATAGATGGGCCAGGTCAGCTCCGGCCCCACGTAGCCGTAGGCTATGGCCTTTGCGCCCTCCGCAAGGACGTCAGCCTTCCGCAGCGCCTCCATCCAAAGGAGCCAGTCGGCGCCGCCCATCACGGCCACGGTGCCGGCGATTTCCTCCTCCGTCGCCGGTTCCAGGGCGACCTCCCGCACGGCGCCACTGTCCGTTTGGACCGTTTTTCCATAAAATGGCGAACCGATGGGCTTTAGGACAGAGCGGTGGGTGACTCCGGCCGGATCCGTGCGACGGGGCGCGGCTAAGCTATAGATAACCAAATCGACCGGCGGAAAGTCGCTGCGGAGAACATCGATGGTCTTTTTTTTAATCTCCGTAGAAAACGCATCCCCGTTAACATTGCGGACGAGGAGCCCCTCTTCTCCGGCTAGGGATTCGAATGCGGCCGTGTTGTACCAGCCGGCCGATGCGGTCCGCTCTCCCTCTGCCGGCCGCTCGAAAAAAACGCCGCAGGTGGCCGCTCCGGCGCCGAAAGCTGCGGCAACGCGACTTGCGAGTCCGTAGCCGGTGGATGCGCCGATAACCAAAACGCTCGTTGGCCCCCGGAAGGGACAGCGTCGGGCTCGACTTGCCTGTTCCTCTACGATTTTTCGACAGCCGATCGGGTGAGCCGTGGTGCAAATGAAGCCCCGGAGTCGCGGTTCAATTATCAATTTCGCCATGGCTGCTGCCTTCGGTGAGCTGGTCCTAGGAAGGATTTCCGTCTGGGGAAGCATTTTTTTGCGGCGCCGGCTCCACCCCGTCCAGACTGCCGATCAGCCCTATGTTCTGAGGTGTGATGGCGATCAGAAATTTTTTCCGCTCGCAGGCGACGACGGCCAGGCATTGCTTGTCGCCTAGACGGCGCGTTTGGACAATGCGGATCTGGCTATCGGAATCCATGGCGAAGGAACTCAGCCGATAACGGCGCGACCGTATGGCTGAAACTAAACCCCAAAGAAGGAGTAGCGCGGCAGCGCCGAGGCAGATCTTCTCCACGGATCGGGCCAGTGACTTCTCCTTCCGGTCTTCCATGCCCAGTGACTTTTGAATTTGTTCCGCCACTCCGGTCGCGCCATCGTCGGCCTGCTCTCCGGACGATTGGCGGGCTGAGGGGGCTAGTGAAAACTCCCTATGGTGGGATGGTGGCCTCTCGGAGCGAAAACGATAATAGCCGAAGGGGACACAGCAAAGAAAAAGGGCACAAACCGTCACCCAGAGAAAACGTCTCACAGCGTGCGTATTGTCGGTCGGCCCGGTGGTACCGTCAAAGAAATTTTGCACTGTGCCAGCGAAGACTCTAGCACCCCCTCCAACCGATGGCCCACTTCTACGTCTATGCGACAAATGATATCCGCGAAGGGCAGCCGCTCCAGCTGGACCCGTCCACGAGCCACCACCTACTGCGGGTTCTTCGAGTGGGGGCGGGGGACCGGGTTACCCTTTTCGATGGCCGCGGGGCGCGGTCCGATTGCACTCTCCGATCCGCCGACGGGCGGCGGGCAGAAGCGATACCCGGTCCGGTCGAACACGTTCCGCCGCCCACGCTCCGTCCGCGCCTGCTGCAGGGCCTGCCGAAAGGCGCCGCCATGGATGAGCTGCTGCGTCGGGCTACGGAACTGGGCATTTGGGAAATTTGCCCGGTCCTCTGCCGCTACGGCGATGGGGGACTGCGGCCGACAAAATCCCCCTCCCGAGAAGCGCGCTGGCGAGCAATCGCCACCGCTTCCTGCCGCCAGTCCCGCAATCCGTTCCTCCCGGCCATCTGCCGGCCTCTGCCGCTGGAAGAAATTCCGCTCCGCTCCCCTTCTCTCCGCATAGTCGCCTCCTTGGAAGCAAACGCCAGCCCTTGGCGAGAGGTGGCAGGCCGTTTTTCCGTGCTTACGGGCGATGTCTACCTGGCCGTCGGCCCCGAAGGCGATTTTGCTCCGGAAGAGCAGCGCTGGCTGAGGAGGAACGATTTTTTGCCCGTCTCCCTTGGCCCGCGGATCCTTACGGCCGAAACGGCCGCAATGGTCCTCCTCGCCGCCGTCCAATTGGCCGGGGGCTGAAAGTTCTTCATCGGGCTTCGTAGCTAGTCCGAAAAAAATAGCCCTCCGACGGCGACTCTAACGGGAATCGCATTGTCTAGTTGGGATTCGGAGCGGGTCTATAGAACTCCAGTTTGGCCTCTCCATTTTTCGCAGCTACACGCAAATTCTTCCCCAGCAATTTCTTTTGGAGCTGATCTAGGACGCTCTCTATCCAGCTGCGATCCTCTAGCAGGGACTGGTCCACGTTGGCCAGCGTCACGTTGAGCGTGGCAGAAACCGGCTCCCCATCGCCATTCGTGATTTCGCAATTTTCGTTTCGAGAAAGTGTTGCCACAAATGCGTGCTCCGCTCCCTCGTCCCAAAAGATAATATCCATGATGGAAAACGGCAGTCCGGGCTCTATTAATTGATCGTAGGCTTTTGCTATTTGCTCCAGAGTGGGCGCACTGCTTGCAGTAAAGTGGTCCGTAAGAGGCAATTTTTCATAGACGTCCTGGAGTGTTCCATGGCCATCGCCGAATTGTGGGTCTGCTCCCAGCAGTGTGGCATGCAGCTCCATGCCGGATTCCGATCGATCCTTCTCGCTTTCTATGCAGATCAAGCCGTTCTTCCTGGCGATGGCTACCACCGAGGCGCTCTCTGCCGTATCCGTCTGTACATTTAGGACCCGCTTTAAGCTTTTTCGGACCTGATTGCCGAGCGTGACCGTTCCAATGGAATTCTCCCCATCCGCCTTTTCGAAGTACATTCTCCCGGCCACCTTCCATTTGCTGGAAAATTTTTTCGACGCACTCTTTTGTGCCGAATGGCCGCTGCCCTTCGCCCGAAAACCCGTTCCGCAGCCAGCACATAGAAGGGCGCAGCACGTTACCACAATGACATTTCTAAGCATTTTGAACCCTCGCTCGGTACAGTAGGCAATCGGGCCGGCATATGCAACCCGCAGCGATCAAATTCTTTTGGCGAAAGAGCACTATTTTTATGCGTTGCCCCGAAAACTTTCCCAAAAGCCGCAAGCCAACGGAAAAACTCGGAGACGGCAGCACCATCGCCCTCGGCAAAACTTACCCGCTGCGAAGTAGGGCCCGTCGCGCCAGAAAAAAACTTGCCCCAGCCCGTCCGGAAGCCCATTGCTCCAACCGTTGCCCGATGGTGTAACGGTAGCACCGCAGATTCTGGATCTGTTTGTCAAGGTTCGAATCCTTGTCGGGCAGCCAAGGGGCGGGACGTAGCTCAGTCTGGCTAGAGCGCTTGCTTTGGGAGCAAGAAGTCGCTGGTTCGAATCCAGTCGTCCCGACCAGGTGCGGGTTTCCGCTGCCCCTAGGAGGGCGAGGGGACGGTTCTTTCGTTGACTGCCGGCGTTTTGGAATCATCCGCCAGAAGGCTCCGCAAGCCTTCGAGGATTTCCGGCATGGCGTGCAGCAGAGCCGCCTGCTCCCCGTCCGTAAATTTGCTCAACACATAGTCCTTCAGGTCCATCTCCTTGTCCAATTTGGGTCCGATGCCGACCCGGAAACGAACGCTATCGCTCACTCGAGTATTTACATCCGCCATACCGTTGTGCCCGCCGTCGCCGCTGCGGTAGGTGACTTTGAACTTGCCGAGCGGCAGATTGATTTCATCATAGACGATGATGACACGGCCCG
>JAIRMB010000020.1 GCA_031258995.1 Puniceicoccales bacterium | reverse complement strand
GAGCGGAAGAGAAAATTTCGCGGCGTGATCTCGTTGCGGAAAGCACGACCGATCTGGGCGATGCCGAAAGGGATCTTCAAACGGCTGGAGTTCAGTACATTTTGAAAATTCACAAAAATACCCTGGGCCGTTTCCGGCCGCAGGTAGGCGGTAGCAGCGCCGTCGCTGAGGGCACCCACCTGCGTGCGGAACATAAGGTTGAACTCCCGCGGCGGGGTGAGCGCTCCGACGGTACCGGTAGCTGGCGAAGGGATTTGGACCAGCTCCTCTTCTGTTGCCTCAGAGATCGGTCGCAGGGAAAGTGGATCCGGACCTCCGGACGAGAGCTCCTTCGGCCAACGCCTTTGAGCGATCTGGAGGGCCTCCGCTCCCATGTCGGGCCCCTCTAGCAGAGCAATGTAGCCGAGCAGTTTTTCCTCACGACGTACGGCAGCGAAGAAGAGCTGGTCCGCCCGATAGCGCATGCCGGACTCGCGGCAGTCCACCATCGGATCGGAAAAACCCGCCACGTGGCCCGACGCCTCCCACACCTTCGGGTTCATGATGGTGCTGCAGTCGAGGCCCACAACATCTTCCCGCAGCTGGACCATTTCCCTCCACCAGAGATTTTTAATATTGCGCTTCATCTCGCAGCCAAGGGGACCGTAGTCAAAAAAGCCGCCGATTCCGCCGTAGATTTCCGAAGAGGGAAACACGAAGCCCCGCCGGCGACAGAGTGATAGGATGTCATCCACGGGCCATGGGGCTATAGGAATGGTGCCGGCCAGCAAGACGTTTCCGCCTTTGGCCTATTCGGTTGGCTCACGCGGAACTCGTAAAAAAAACATGGAGCCCAACAGCAGCGCAAGAGAGTAGAACTGGCCGCGAGAAATGCCGAAAATAAGGGAAGCATCCGGCTCTCGGAAAAATTCCACGGCGAAGCGAAGGAGGGCGTAGGTCAACAGAAATTCTCCGCAGAGGCGACCAGGCCGGAGAGGCGGTCGCCGCCAGAAACGCAGTTGACAGAAAAAGAACAGCAAAAGTCCCTCCAGCAATGCCTCGTAGAGTTGGGACGGATGGCGAGGCGGAATCCGCTCGAGAGGCAAACCGGGCATCGATTGGGGGAAAATGATGGCCCAGGGCAGGGAAGAGATCCGGCCATAGACCTCGCCATTGATGAAGTTGGCGATCCGGCCTAAAAAAAAACCAATGGGCGCTAGGGAGGAGGCGACATCGGCCAGTGGCCGCAGGGGAATAGCCCGATTTCGCGAAAAAAGAATGAGGGCCGCCAGCACGCCGCAAAAACCGCCGTGGCTCGCCATGCCGCCGTGCCAGACCCGCAGCAGCTCCAGCGGATTTGACCAGAAGCCGGGAATGCCGTAGAGCAACGCATAGCCAATCCGGCCTCCAATTACCGTCCCTAAAAGAAGATATGTAAGAAATGGGCCGGACTGCTGCCGAGGGAAGGGAAGCCGGCCTTGGCGGCCATACAGGTCCAGTAAAAGGGCGATGGCTAAAAATGTCAGTACGTAGGCGAAGCCATACCAATAGATGCCCGGAATGAGCCAAGAGGAAGGAAAGTGTAGCAGGACCGGATCGAAATCGTGGACCCAATGACCGCCAATACGCATAGACCTTCCTATGCCCTCCCCCGCGCCTATCAAGCGAAGAAATCGTGCAAAATTCGCGATCGCCAAACCATCGCTCAGGTCGGCTCCAATCAAATGAATTTACTTATTGACGCTAGAAGAAGAACTCATACGTTGGACTTCTGGTTGCTATGGGAAATACCGGGGATTTGGGTAAGACTGCGATTCTAGTATTTTCTTCGTATATAGCCAATTTGCTGACAGAAATTGCCGAGACTGGTGTTACCGATCCTGCTGTTTTGCATAAGGTAAAAGTACGTTCCGACGAGATTCGTGGTTCGTTCGTGAAGCGGTTTTTTCGCTTTGCGCTATTCCTTTTGAGTGGGGGGATTGCCCCGCTGATTATCTGGATCTGCTGGCATACGAGCGCCCGTGGGCGGTCTAGGTCTTTTGTGATAGCAGCCCTTAGCCAGTGCGGCGTTAGCATTGGCCATAGAACACCACCCGGTTCGGCTGCGCCCAAAAAAACAACGCCAGAAAGTTCCAAAACATCCGGGAAAGGCAGCGCCGCCACGCCGCCTTCTGCGGAGTTTAGGTCGCCTCAGGGGAAGTGTGCGGCTTATCTCGAATCGCTAAAATCTGATACGGCAACAATTTGGCTGTCAAATTCGATCCGCGCGCCAGAAGATGCGGTAATAGGGGTCCGAGAGTTTCGCGGTCTTCCCGCATACGAAGCTCACGACGGCGAAAATGCGCCCCCTTTGCAGGGCACTTTCTCCACCACCCAGGCGTGGGTTGCGGATTACGTGGAACGGTTTCTCCTAGGTCAATTGAACGGAAGTACCAGTAATTTCGGCATGCCGGCGTATTTTTGGAAGGCTATTTTTAATGAGAAATTTATTAATCATTTTTTACAAAGCTCATACAGTCTTACAAATTGGCACCTCGTGCGACATGCGGAGAAGATTTTTTTGTGCGAACTGGCGAAATTTGTATCAAGCGGCGGCGTAAGCGCGCTACCGGATACGGCACACGATGCAGGTGAGATAACCCAAAGCGATTTTCGGTCGGGCATGGTTTTCCTTGCGGATCGGGTGCAGCACGCGCGGCCAACCTTCGTAGAGGCCGTAATGAATATTTTTCCTGAATTCCAAAACATGGTGCGCAGTTCTGGACTGGAAATTAATGAAAGTGCGAATCAGTCGCTCTCCATAGACGAAGCGCTCAAACGTCAAACGGCCCTCCTTCTTTGCTCAGAGAGCAGTGGAGATCCTACGGATACGGATACCTACTACGAGGGCGAGACTTATAGGCAGGTAGTAAATAGACTAAGTAATGGAAGTGGCAGGGTGTCCTTGGACACCGTAGCAGATTGGGGCAGAGTTGCAAATCGTTTTCCCGATAACGTGCTTGCATTTCTTGAATTGGAGTATCCTCCCTTTCTGCAGGCCCGCACGATAGAACAGGCGGAGTTCATGCTGCAATTGTGGTGCGCCTTGGAGCCCGAAATGCAGCTGCAGATTTTGTCTCGCAGGACTTTCGTGCAAAACGTTCTTTTGGGCCGATGGCTGGATGTCGAGGATAACGATCCGGACGAGATGAAAAAATTTTGCGCAAAGGCCCTGCTTACGGTTTGCGAAGTGGCCATAGGGGACCGTGTCGACAATCCCGTCGCCCGGGCCGACCTTTTCGACGAAGAGCGCTCTGGACTCCTGGAGATGGCGATCTGTCTTTGCCAATGGGCCCATGAAAAAGGAATCGGTGACGTATTCATCTCGAGCGATCGGGATGGCTGCCGACAACTCGCGAAGTATACACGTGGCGTGTCGTTGCCAAATGATTGTGAACTCACTGTGGTTGTTAACCCTGGTAGCCGGATGGGGGCCGTCAATAATAGCGATGGAATGCGATTTGATCTGCTGCCGAAGCGGCGTGTCGTGGTGGAGTGTGAGCCTCAGGAAGGTGAATCGCTTTTCCTCTGCGGTAGTGGTGAACCGAGACTGTTGAATTGGCGCCACAAAGTTCCTCTTCGGCCAGTGGTCGACCACGATGGTCAACCAACGCCTAACGTGTGGTACTTTGAAACGGACTACGCGGGCGACATAGAGTATAAGATCATGCGTGTTAATATGACTACCGGAGCCGAAGTCTGGGAGAACAGTTACGACAATCGCAAACTTCCCGATTGGGACAAGGACAATCCCCGTTCTTCAGTCCAACGTATCGCCCCAACCTTCTTTTAGGTCCGATCCGGGTTTTCTCCGTCCCGACGATGATTTCCCACGGCCCAAAATGGCCATTGCCAGGTGAAAAAAATTTTCCAATGGTGCGGCCCATGGCTGCCGAGGACTGTCCCATGGATCTAGGAGAGATCGAGCGGGTGGCAGAAATGATGGGGCGTTTGGAGCTTGTCGTGTTGGAGGTGGAACGGGCCGGCTGTCGACTGCGGCTGGAACGGCGATGCGGCGATGCGGCG
>JAIRMB010000006.1 GCA_031258995.1 Puniceicoccales bacterium | reverse complement strand
TCACAGGATCCCGTATCGCTTTCATTGCGGCGGAACTTTTCGATAACTTCACTCTTGTTGATTGGAGTCATAGTCCTTATTTTCTGTTCGTGGCTTTTGGATCCATTTACCCGCGCCTCAGCGCACTGCCGAAGACACCGCTCAACTCCCGACAGGGAGTGCCATGGGGCTAGAGACCCTCGCGTGAGGTCACCTCAGGGAGTTTTTCCCTCGATGCAACCTTTTTTCGTCGGACTTTGCAAATGGCCGGCCTTGCCATCTGAAAAAAATCTCACCGCTCCCCGCGGCACGCTTTGCGCGCCGCGAGGAAAGCTCTCACACGAAAGGACAAATCCACAGAACGCCAGGACCTAGGCGGCCCTAAGCGGTTGCCCTTGGGCCAACAGCCGTAAATCGTCCCACCTTACGCCATCAATTCTTTCTTCGCCAGTTTTTTGGCGCATCATCGTTTGAAGCAGAGAAATGGTAGACTCTACGGCATCCGAGGGCATTCGGTCAGGGCTGAAAATTATCCGTAGATCCTGCGCTGTGGGACTCCCGTTGAAAATGCGCATTTGGCGGGCCGCTTCTTCTGCCGTTGCCGCTGCCGCGTCGCGCACCTGCCCGTGGGTTGTCCGCTCCGTTTCGAGCGACCGGTCTCCCTCAATCTGCTCCGTTGAAAACCCTTCCCAAGGGGCCGCACAGCCTTCGATGCGCTTGCCATCTGCACCGAAGAGGTAGGCATGCGCCAGGTAGCCGTCTCGGATCATTTCCCCGTAGCCGTCCTGTTCCCGGTCTGTCAGGAAGAGCGCCCTCATTCGGGGAACGCCCCCCCTCCGTATTTCTATTTCAGACCGCTCGTCATAGACGAGCATGGCGACGGCATTTCGTGCGCGAGCGGAAATGGGATCGTTTAAAAGGGCACTTGCACTCAAGTCCAATTCGCCCGCCGAATCATAGGCCCGCAAAGGAGTTGTAAATTGCGGAGAGACAGCAACATTTCCCCCAAAGAGCTGCGCTCTCCGCAGGGAACCGGTGCCGCCATCGCGGGCGTCCGCCGCATCTGCGACCCATCTGGCCAGCGGGACAAATTGGCTTTGATCCACCCGCTGGCCAATGCCGCCGTCGTCCTGGCACACGAATAGCCCCGACAGCGGTTTGGCTGCCTTGAACACGGTCCTCGCGAGAGCTCTGTCCATGGCTCTCAGCCACGGATTAATGACTATCCCTTGCAATTTTTTTCGAACTTCGTTTTGCATGTCATAGTATGTCCTGGTTTCCGCTGCGACCTTGGCTTCGTCGAAGTCTCCTTCGGGGGTGGACATTTCCCTCAAGAAGGTCTCTAGTGCGGCCAAATCCTCCCGCTCGTTTTCGAGCTGTCCGGGCGCCGCTCCCGCCTCCCGGACAGCCCCCGGAGGAGTGGTACTACGCTGGGCTAGTATCTGTCGTACTTCCTCGAACTGCACGCGGTAGACGCCGACGGCATCGACTACGGCCTTATTTATGTCACCCATCTTACGGAGAAAAGATTGCAGCCGCTTGCCCGCTTGATCACAGAAGGCCCGAGTGGAGGCAAAATCGAGCATTGGCTTCCGTTGTGCGCCGTTCCCAACGGGAACCAACAAACCGGCAAACGATAGCAGTACATTCGTAAGTTGCTCGTCGATAGACGAATCAGGACCTAGGAATTGTTCTATGAAGAAGGCGAGGAGCGCCCCCAGCAGCTGCGCGTCCTCGTATGTCAGCAAATTGGCCGCCACAAAGGCGCCAGGCAATTCCTCCTGGGCCCAGCGGCAGAGGGCGGCCTTCTGTTCCGAATTAAGCGCTCCAGGAACCTTTACGTTTACCAAAATTCTCATAAATTCCTGCATGGGGTTTGTTCTGCCGCCACTTGCGATGTGCCTGACGAAACCCGTAAAGCCTGCAGATATGAGAGCCATCCTCGAAAGGTCGTTACTTGGATCAAGAATTTTTAAAAATTTTTCCAACGCCTTACGGATTCCGTCCATTCGGAAGAGAGCGCTGAGATTGGAGGGAAGCTTTGACAGAATAAACGACAGCATAGTCAGGGGCGGCTTACTTAGCAGTTCGGCCAGATCCAGGGTCGGCTGCCTTCCGGCGGGACCGCCCGCCGCCACATCCGTAAGAGCCGCATCTATCATGCTATCTTCTTCCGCCAGAGCCAATTGGTTTTCCGCTCTGCGAAATTGATTCGCCAACTTTGCCGGGAAGGTAATTCCTTCTATCATGCGGGCAAAGAGGAGAAACGTTCTAGCAAACTCATGCGGTGCGGTGCCTTGGGAAAGTAATTGCAGCGTACCACGTAAAGGGTTAGGTGGGTCTTCGTCTTGAGCGAGCGCGGAAAGCCCCCGCTCGCAGATTTCCCAATCACCGGCGTCCATGGCCGATTCCCCTTCTCCATGGGGAAAGAGGATCTCCTTGAGGGACTTGTCCGATGTCCCTTTCATCCGCTCTTCCATCTCCATAAAAAAAGCGGGGACTTCTGCTTCCATATTTGCAGCATGCGGGGCGACCCTCTTTATTTCTCTAAATATTTCTTGTACTGGTCGTTGGAGTTCTGAGGCCGTTATACGGCATTTGGTGGCAGCCATTCTTATCGGATAAACTATCGCATGTTGGAGGGTATCCAGCGTCTTATTCGCGCCGTCGATCGTATCCCAATCGATTGGTTCTAGGAGCTCCATCAACCTACCGTATACCGCCATCCCTCGCCGCAAGACTCCCGGGGACATGCCCATCAGTTTCTTCCCTATGGCCATCTTATTTTGCCCGAAAATTCCCCATGCAAACTGTTGCTCGGGAACTTCGCGGAATTCGAAGGGTTTGCTGGGCCGCGCGTCCCGGACCGGTTTCGCATTCTGCAGGGCAAGGGCGAAGCCGGTCGCAGCGGCGGCCTGAGCGACCGTCTGCGTCTCTGTCTCCGTCTCTGCCTCCGCCTGCTCCTGCACTTGCGCGCCCGAACCGGTGCCGGAAGCGTCGACAACCACATCGCCCATCCGTTCCAGGTCGGCGGCCTTTCCTGCCTCGAATTTGGAACGCAACTTTCCTATGGGATTGCGCAAAAGCGCAGCGTAGGTTCCTGGGCTCAGGGCCGCCTTCACCCTGGCTATCTGATGGTCCCAATGCGCCGCATAAGCTTCCTGCGCACCGCACATCCTCCTTTCAGTGCCATAGAGGGCCATAAGATCAAAGGGACTTTTGGTTACAGCCAGCACATCAATGGCATCGGTCAGCTCCTCGCATTGCCGTTCCAGGCCCCTCATTCGGAAACGGGCATAAATCCTTCTCGGAAACCCGACGTGCGCCAATCGCTCGCGCTCCGTCTGCAGCAAGAGATGCGTATCCTCCAGGCAGCAGAGAAGGGCGCTGTCGGCCTCCTTCTTGTAGCATGCGAACTTTTTCTCGTCCACCGCTTTTCGCTCGTTTTCTTTGGATCGTGCAGCGATTTCCATGTAGTAGTCCGCCATCGCGGGGCCATCGGGCAGCTCCTCCGTCGAGGGGCCGTTTACGACGCAAATGTCTATCGACTGAGTGGCAAGAAACAGGCGTGCGCGCAGAATGGCCTGGTCCAAATCGCTACTTGTCGTTTTCGGGCCGACCGTGCAAATGCCGCGCATATTCGGCGAAAATTTGAAATCGGTGCCCGTGCAATGGGCCTGGTCATAGAATACGGAAATTTGGTCAGGCCCCAGGCCGGTGACCGCACGCACGGCACTTTCGCTCGTGTCGGGAAGTTGAACGCATTCTCCGTCCCGGTGCAGGGCGTACCAGCGACTGTTTTCGTAGAAAATGCTGCACTTGATCTGCGGATCAAGTTGGACGAGCAGCTGTCGGGCTACTTCTCTGTTGGGAAGATGTTTAAATAGGCCGGCCGCGTCTATCAGGGCCTGCAACCTTTCTGATCTCCCGTTGGCTGCCCGATGGTCTGCAAAAAGGTCTGCAATGGTAACCGGCGCCTGACCCGGCAGCCGTCTTGCGGAAAGTCCGAAAAGAATGGAAGCACCGCTCCGCAGGTCCGATTCTTCCTTGTCGAGGATGCGGAATGGCGTGGTTTCGTCGATCAGCTGCGCGTTCGCGTCGGCAAATTGCAGTCCCATGATCGACCGGTTGTAGGGGGTGCCAGAGTCGACGATGCAGTCCGTCATTGCGGCCTGGGTGTAGCTGGTGCATTCCCAGCGGGCCTCAAAAAAATCGAGCGACGGGCGCGTCAGCGTGCGCACCAACTCTAGATAGGCCTGCAAATCACCCGTCCTAGTTGCGATAAGTGCTCCGCATAATTCGCTTTGAGCAGTTTCTCGGTCCATTGTGGCGGCGTTAAGATCTGAAATTCTTGCCAGAAGCGTCTCATAGTTTTTTTGAACAAAATCCCGCGCTTCCTGCCGACCGCCGGCGGCTAAGTCCGCAACCAGCTGTTTGACCTGCACGCAAAACGGGTGGTCGTCCGGTACGGTCGAATTGCGGAGTTCAATGTAGGCCAAATAGCTGTGCGTGGCCTTTTCTAGCGGATCGGCGTACTGGCCCGACGACGGCATATTGGCGGCCATGTATGGGCCGACCGTAACCTCCGCTGCGCCTGAAGCGCATTCTCTTACGCAAAAACCGTAATGCTCCATGAATTGCTTTTCGTGGGCCAAAAAGAAGGTCTTAAGCTGCCCGGCACAGAGAAGAAACCGCTTCCGGGGACTGTTCTCCCCATCGTCCGCAAATTGGCTTAGCACAGCTCCCCGATCCAACTGGAATCCCGATCCGGCGGCGGCATCACCTTCCAACCCATCGCAACCGCTTAGCAAAAAGGCCACGCGCGCCCTATTTGAGAATTCTGCCCTACCGTCGTTTCCTTCCACCCACATGCCCAGTCTTCGCAGTTCTTCCTGCGCAAGGCTTTCCATGTGCCGGCGTAACATCGGCCTTCCAGATCGCACGAGTTGAGCCGCCTCCCGGCCCAATTCATTTCCATTCCTCCACTCGGCGAGGGTGGAAAAGAACGTGCTAATATCTCTACTCACTTCCTCCGAGAATCTTCGCTTCTCTCCTTCGCTGATATTAACGGAAATAAGGGGGTCAAAGTTGAGATGGCATTCGTCGCCTACTTGAATGCAAGAATCACTGATAAAGGTTGTTATGTCTCGGCAGAGCTTAAATCTTATTTCGGCTCCTTCCAGTTGTTCCCGCAGCCTCGCTAGCGCCACACGATCCGGCGGCGTGGCTCGCTCTAGCGCGACGATACTTTTTCGCATTTTATGAGCGGTAACGAGCGACTGGCGCCGCTGTACTATTACGGCCCGCAAGGCCGAACTTAGGATCGCGAGACAGCCTTTATTTTCTTTCGCGGCAAGAAGTTTCGTGTGTATATCCTGCAGCACATCTAGTTTCCTTACGTCATTTATATTGCAATTTAGTACATAGAAATTTTGCCGGTAACGGTCAAACTGCGTAGACTTTAAAAAGGCGCACATGCTCGAGTGCTGACTTTCATGATTTGTGAATACAACGGTTTTCCCATCATCGCTGAATATTCTTGCGATCTGGGAAAGAATTACGGATGTCTTTCCGCCGCCCATCATCAGTTGAAATATAATGCCAATTTCTCCGTTCCCTAACATTCGCAAACGTCCGCGAAGAAGTTCCTTAATTCTGTTTAGAACCACGGTCTGCTCCGGCCGCAGCCGCATGCCGGTCATGTGTTCGAACCAAAGCGTGAACAGATCTTCGGTGGGGTCATAGGTTCGCGCGGCCGCTAGAGTTTGCACGAATTCGCCGAAGGCTTCCTGCATGGGAGCTAGTTCTGCCGTCCTGTCTTCTAAATGCGCGACAGCAAAAGCTTTAAATTTTGAAAAGGCGGCCATCCGGCCTCGGGCAGCGTCATAGTTCGTTTTGGTAATTAGTAAGTTGTGTATCGTGTCGATTAGCGCCCTAACTTGCGCCGGTTCGGTCAAAGAATCGTCATGGCACCGGCGATAGTCGGCAAAAAATTTGGCGTGATTAACGGTGAGCTGACCGCCTCCGTTCCTTTCCAGGCTCTGGAACCAAATTTGCAGTACGTCATCCAGCGTAGGCCTATGAAGTTGGTGCAGTCCCCATTTCTGCCTGATACTATCATTGGCCAACCCCGTCGTGAGCTCCGCTATTTTTTTATTCAGCTCATCCTGTACATTTTGAATTTTTCTCAAGTCCCCTCTGATGGACTGTTCCGCCTGATCTAATTGATCCGCAAAGGCGGGGGTTCCGCAAAAATTTTTTATTTTTTGCCAGAACAAACTCGCGTGGAGAACCCTATTCGCCTGCTCCATCTTTCTGTGCTGCCAAAGGCGCTGCCGCAAATCTCCCGCACCTCCCGCCATCACAACTTCCGACCTACCTGCCGCATCGCCTTCTGCCGCAAGACCTTCCACAACAATCGCGTCCCCCGGAAATCGAACGGAAAGCAGCTTGCACAGTGCGTCGTGGCCGGCAGCGGCCATGTTGACCCCATGTTCGCCCATCCTTTCTTCGCATAGGAGCTCTGGCCCGTGAAGACCGAAGACCGCACCGGAAGATTTGACCAGGGAAGCACCGAAGGCAACTGGCACATCATACCGTTTTTCCGTTGGGACCGCCATGGGCGACGGCGCAAAGGCCCGTGCAACCTTCTGCCGCTCGACGCTTTCGGCTCGCTGATCCCATTGCTTGGCCCTCGCCGGTATCCCACACCCTTTGGCAATCATCGCCGTCGTCCTCATGGCGTGCAGAACATGTTCCCGTTCCTCCGGTAGAGCGACTTGTAGCATCCCTTCGAGAGAACCGTAGAGGTCTTCCACTCTCTTATCGAAGATAATTCGCATTAGTCCGTACCGAAGATCGACGGTAAGATCCTCATCCCCCCCAGGGGGGGCTGCATCTGCGGTTGCGATGGGAAGGAGTTTGTTCGGCCACGACAGCGCTGATTCGGGCCCGCTGTCGGGAGTAAAATGTACGGCCAATTGCGCCAGCAATTTCGTAAGAGAATTTTTCGATTTAGCGCTGAGCTTGTCCGCATTTTCTTTGCTTAGAAACGCCATTATGGCGTACGTGGCAGTGAAGACGACCGATGTAGTGGCCCCGTCGGCCCCGCCAATATTCCAATATGGAGCGGTCTCACAGAAAAACTCTATCTGCTCTTCGGTTGGCACGATGGGATCGTTAGCCCTAGCCGCGGCCTTCGCCGCTTCAAGCAGCGAGCCCTCCATTATGCCGCTAAAGAAATCAGATCCGCCTGAAAGTACTTTTAGCTCGTGAGATTCTCTGTCGTAGCGGAAGAGCTCTCTGGAAAAGCATTTTGCCACGATCGTTTTTCCGCCATCGGCGGAGAAATAGCAGGGCTTTGGCCGTATGAAGGAATTTTTCACCAAGAAACTTGGTTCGGAGATGGCACGGAGTCCCGTTGCCCTCCCACCGACGTATTCCACCAAAACGGGT
Organism: Puniceicoccales bacterium; assembly: GCA_031258995.1. GTDB lineage: Bacteria > Verrucomicrobiota > Verrucomicrobiia > Opitutales > JAIRLM01 > JAIRMB01. Next base: position 12,165 of record JAIRMB010000006.1, on the reverse strand, counting down.
CTTTCTTCCACCAATTCCTGCCGCAGCATCTGCTGCAGGTCCCCATCCACGAACAGGGGAATCAGCACGGCCGGCCGGCCCTGCCCATCGAAGCTTACCAAATTGCATTCATCGGACGCTTGAGCTCGATCCCTAGCGGAAACGCAGGTGAGCTCGCGGGACATGTCCGGCAAAAAAAATTTCCAACTACCGTCCACCTTTTGGACGGAAAAAACTTCCAGTCGCAGGTCACTGCGGTGAAATGCGTGATAACCATTTTTGTCTCTGAAAACGACATAGCTTGACAGGGGAGCAAATCCCGGCCCCTCCCATCCTTCGACCAGCACTTGTCTTCGGCGATTAGTCGGGTTGATGCGAAAGGTCTCGTGAGTTTCCAGGTTCACACTTACGCAGTCGTCGATCAGCAGTGGTTCCTCTCGGCTGACGCCCACCACACGCGCATCCGCCTCGTCTATGTTGAGCCTTGCAAAGATGGGTGGCACGGCGCTCCTTCGCCCGATTGGCCTTCCGGTTTCATCGTTCACGATAATGCCGTTAGTGACATCGTAGCGATAGCTCGGATTGACGGCTGCCACGGCCGTTCCTAGGATGTCGAGGGCGGCATGTTGATTTCCCCCTCGAAGGTCTTTTATGAACAGCCTCGCGAGACTCTTTACAGAGTTCACGGTCACTTCACCGCCACGGTAGCCGCTCAACGTAGCAGCTGGACATGCGACGCCTTCGGGAAGGAGGCCACCCGCTTCCGTAAACCCATAATTGGGATTGGCCGTCAGGTACAGAACCAGCGCTAAGGACTCGTGAGAAAGCCCCATACCAAAAATTCTTGCGCGTGTGTGCAGCGCCTGGCAGAAGACAAGAACTTCTGCGCTGCTCAGCGCGGCCGGATTCCGTAGCCACCCAACGGCAATGTGGTCACAGAGCGATTTTGCCTGATCCGGTAAAGTTTTTTCCCGTCGGCACAGTACATGATGAGCGCCGTCCCTTCCGCCACCGCATGATTGCTTTTCTTCCTGCAAAATTTCTACCAATATGCGCTGGAGCGAGTGGATGCGCACCAGCGCCTGCTTGCGCCTCGTCGCATCGTTCCCCTTGACTGCATCAATTTCCAACGCAAAAAGTTCCTGTGCTCTCGTTTTGGCCAACAGGCGGCGCGCCGGATCGCCTCTGGTAATCCCGATAAAAACTTCTACGGCCTTCTGATCCGCGGAATAACGATCGAAATGGGAAAAAAATTCGCCTGCACAGGCGGAAAATTCGCTGCCGCCGTGCTGCGCAAATGCATAGGTGGGAAAATTTTTAATGGCAATTCCAGCCCTCGTTGCGGGATTGCGAACAATTTCATCCAAAGCTGCCAGTTCTTCGTCCCCCAGAGCGTCCCGGGGCCTTGCACGGACGACTTCGCGGCCAGCGGTCCCTTCCGCACCCCCCCCGCCGGCGCAGGCGGCGGTAAATAACTCCGAAAGTGCGCTCTCTCCGAGGGTTATTGGCCGCAAGTGGACAAGAAAATCCTCCGATTGGGCAATCCTTCTCAGTAAATTTAAACCGCCGCCGGCCACACGTCGGTTGGCAGATAGACAGGAAGCCACAAGCGATGCAAAGGCGGCAATTCGAAAGCGGAACTCCGTCACCTGCTCCGGTGTGGCCCCGCCTGCCGGCGGATTGCCGCAGAGGCTCGTCACAATCGCGCCCACATCGCCGGGCCGTCGGCCAGCCAGTTCTTGACAGACTGCTACAAAACTCGCGCGCGCGATGGGTGTTAGAATCAACCGGGAAGTGAATTTTACCTTCGCCCGTGCCCCAGGGCCATCCCTTCCCAGCGACTGGAGAAAGGCCGCATAAGAATTCGCACTGGCCGGAAGGATGATCGGATCGTTTCTCGGATCGTTCTGGCTAAAAACATTCGGTTTTCGGAGACGCCCAAAGGCTGCCGCACGCTGTCGCGATTCTTCCTGGACATCTTCTAATCTTCGGTCACCCAATAGCTCACCCGCCGAGTGGGCGACGGCTCCCTCCTCTTCGACAAGGAGGCTGTAGTCCTTTCGCAGTGGCAGGCCACGGCTCAGCTCCTCCAGCCGCGCAGTGGTAAGGTTGGTTCTTTCGTAGAAGGGGGAGTAGGCCCACTTGGTCCGCAACGCACCAGGGATGAGCCAGCCGAGCGTTCGCGCAAGTATCCCGGCCGTATTGGAGATGCCCTCCTGCGCACGCCGCAAGGCGGTATAGGCGTTTTGGCATTGCTCTAGTCCGCGGTCGGCTAGCACTTTCGTACAAAAATTTAGCCCTTCTATCAGCCGGTCCCTTTCCTCCGACAGCCTTTCCGCCGAGATCTGTGGAATCGCGTGCACAGCGATGTACCGTTTCCCGTTGAACGGGATGAAATTCGCCGCGTCGGACGTATCCGCAGGAATTTCTTGGAGGCGAATGATCCCCGTGCCCAACGTGCCGTCCTGATTGGGAACACTTGTTGCGCCTACGTTACAAATTTTTAACGCAAATCTTGGATCCTCTAGGTCAGCCATTAGCGCACATGTGCGAGATGCAACTTGTTCTAGCCGACTCGACGAAGCAGGTTCGCGGACCGCCCGCTTTGCCGCCACCTGCGCATCGTCGAGCCGCATCCACAGTTCGCCTATTGTTTTCCCGAAGCGACATACGGCAACATTGCAGTCTTGCGATGTTCGGGCGCTGGTAATGTCGTAGATGGCGTCAGTGAAACTTCCACCGCTGCATTTCGACGTGTGGCGGCGCTGAAGTGCGGCCGAAGCTGATCTAGAGAGATCCGACTGCAGATCCATGACAGTTTATTTTACTTTGAGTCAGTAAAAAAGTAAAAACTTTTCGCATGGGAACCGGCGGAAAAGTGCTTGTGCCCACGCCCGATCGGCCTAGAAGGACCCCATGGGCGCGATAGAACGTGTTGTTGGAGTTGCTGCCGGCAGGGCTGGGGGGACGGCCCAGCTGTGGATTTTTGTTTTACTTTTTGCGGCCATTTGGTTCCTCACCGTCGCGCCCGCCCGGCGGCGACAAAAGCAACAACGTGCACTGCTGGAACAACTTCGTAAGGGCGACGGCGTGCTCCTGTCCTGCGGAATTTTTGGAAAAATCGTGCGGACCGACGGGCAGCGGCTAACTCTGGAAGTCGCTCGGGGCGTGCGGATCGAGGTGCTCCGCGAAAGCGTACGGCAGAAGGTTGCGGACGGGGAGCCAGGGGAGGGGGAGTCTCCAGCCGACGGATCGGTGCCGGAGGAGCCGGCCGGCGAACCGCCGGAGCGCCCCAGCCGCGGTAAGCCGAAGACAAAAAAATAATCGAACAACCGGTAGGCGCAGGGGATGATGGCGGAAAAGGTGCAGCGCTCTCTTTTCTGGAAGCTGGCCGTTTCGCTGGTGATTTTTCTATGGGCTCTCGTCGAATTGTTCCCCTCCGGCGTTCGCCGGGGACTGGACCTGCAAGGTGGGCTTTCGGTAGCGCTGGAGGTCGATCCCCGGTCCCTGACTGAGGATCAGCTCGGCCGTCGGAAGCAGCTGGAGCAGGTGCGGGACGTCATCCGCCGCCGCTTGGACGGCATGGGCCTGGTGGAGCCGCAGATCCTCCTGCGGGGCGGCAATCAGATCGAAATTCAATTGGCCGGCGTCTTTAGCCGGGACAATCCGGACGTGCTGGATGCCATTAAAAAGCCGGCAAAATTGGAGTTTCGCGCCGCTTACGGAGGTCCCAGCGATCCCCAGGTACCTCCGCCCGGCTACGTGCGAGTCCCTTGGGCCAAGGGCGAAGCGGAGGCCGGCCCAGCGGATGGTCTCCTACTGCGGCGGACGCCGGAACTGATCGGCCGGGACGTCAAGCGGGCAGCGGCGATCGTAAATCAGTACGGCGGCTACGAAATCGGACTGGAACTGACCCCCGAAGGGGCGAAAAAATTCGAGCGCGTTACGGCGGAAAATATGGGCCGTCCGCTTGCCATCGTGTTGGATGGGAAAATCTATTCCGCACCTCTGGTCCGCGCCGTGATTCGGGACGGCCGCGCCGCCATCTCCGGCCACTTCGGCCAGCGGGAAGCCGTAGAGCTCGCCAGCGTTCTTAACAATCCGCTGGAGATGGAATTGCGTCTGTCGGAGGTTCACGAACTTGGCCCCACGTTGGCGGAGGATGTGCGGGCGAGCGCAGTCCGGGCGGCCAGCGTCGGTTCCGGATTAGTTATGGCCTTCATGGTAGCCTACTACGGACTTTCGGGGGCCGTCGCCGTCCTGTCGCTTTTTCTGAATGTGGCGATTATGCTGGGTTCCATGGCCATGCTGGGTGCGACGCTCACCTTGCCGGGAATTGCCGCGCTGGTACTTAGCGTTGGAATGGCGGTTGATTCGAACATCCTTATCTTCGCCCGCATGGGGGAGGAATGGGCGGAAGGAAAATCGCCCGCACTGGCCTTCGAGACCGGATTTCGACGGGCCTTCTCCGCCATATTCGATGCGAACGTTACCACCCTTTTGACGGCTGCCATTTTGATCGCCTACGGTGCGGGCCCTATCCGAGGCTTTGGCATCGTTCTGGCCATCGGCGTACTGGCCACCCTTTTCTGCACACTAGTTTTTTGCGACGGCGCTCTAAAATTTTTGGTACACCGCTGCAGAGTCAAAAGTCTGCTGCCGTCCTGGGTTCGCGGCAGCGGAAAGGCCCACTTCCCTTTCCACCGTTGGACCCGGCCCGCCTTCCTGCTGGCGGCGGTGGCTATTTTGGCCGGTATGGGTGCTATTGTACTCCGCGGGAAAAATATTTACGGGATCGACTTCACCGGCGGCGACGAGCTGCTCCTTTCCTTTCGAGAGCGGCCTGCCCTCCGCGAGCTCCATTCGCTAGCGGCCCGAAATGGCATCGGCGAGATTCAGGCCGTCTTCCAGCGGCCCCTGGATGGCGACGGCGAGCAGCTCAACGTCCGTACGACGGTTCAAAAAGGGGGGAAATTCTTTCAGTTGGCGAAGGAAGAACTGTCAGGGGCAGAGCTGCAGCTGCTGCGCCTCACCAGCATTGGCGGGAATGTGAGTGCCTCCATACGCCGAAACGCCGCCGTGGCCCTTTTGTTGGCTCTCGGTGGCATCTTGGCCTATGTGGCCGTCCGTTTTGAGATCGGTTTCGGCATGGGCGCCTTCCTGTCCACAATCCACGACGTCCTGGCCACGGTCGGGATCTATGTGCTCCTCGGTCACCGATTCAGCGCACCCATGGTGGCGGCCGTCCTCATGATCGTGGGCTACTCCATCAATGACACCATCGTGGTCTTCGATCGCATTCGGGAAGAACTGCCACGCAATCCTTCCCTTTCACTGACTCAGGTAGTGGATCTCGCTCTCAACAAGACCCTCTCTCGCACGCTTCTAACGAGCCTGACTGTCCTTACCGCCTCCCTGTCCCTTTGGCTCCTCGGCGCCGGTTCCATGGTGGACATTGCCTTCATTTTCACCATCGGCGTCGTGGTGGGCACTTTCTCCTCCATCTTCATCGCCAGCCCCATCTTTCTCCGCTGGCACCGGGGCAGAAGGGAAAATTTGGGTCGCATCTAGGATGGTGGTACTTCCGCTTCGGGCGGAAGGGCGCGCCGACTTGCCTTCACGCTTTTCGCTTTTCTCCGCAAATAGACTTCTTACGGTGGGCCCGTGGCTGGCGGTGACAGCGAAATTGCGAGTGCGGCGCAACTCCTGCAGCAGAGCGCTACCGGCCGGCTCTTGGGTGGACCTGTAAAGCAGGACGTTGTGCCCTTTACTCCCAACGCGGCAAGTCTGTTGGCCCAGGCACGGCCGATGGACCCCTCCGCTCCAGCGAGTGGAGGTCCCCGCCGAACACGGCCGAGGGAGGGGAGTACGGGGCGGGGCGCGGATCTGTCCCTAGAGCGAAGAAAAACACAGGCGGCCCATGATTTTGCCCAGCTCATGCGTTCGGAGGGAAAGGGTGTTGCGTCCTATCAAAACTTTTTTCAGCGACTTCGGAACCACGCCTGGCGGCGGCAGAGCACGGCCCCGGGCGGTAGAGCTGCGGATTTGCCGGACGGACGGGAGGAAGAAACAGCAGCGAGTGCTCAGCCCCATGCCATGGACGACGGGTCCGTAGATGCGGATTCCGGCAGGTCTTCCGGTCAGGGAGAGGAAGGGGCGCGGTTGGCAGAACAGGAGACGGATCCGTCGGAATTTCCCGTGGAATTTCGATGGATTCTAGAAGAAATGGTCGTGCAGTCAAAATCCGCCGCGGAGCAGTACAATTTTCTCAGCTGTGCCTGCGAAATGGCCAGGCTGGAAATGGAAGCCTATGATGTCCAAGAGGCAGAGGCTCAACGGCAAATGCAAAATATGCGGGAACAGTTCGAAAAGGCCACGGGCAGCGAAAAGGACCGACTTAGCGGCCGCTGCAAATGGGTGGAGGGGCTGTGCGGGGCCATCCAGGAAGATCGGCAAAAAGCCCTGAAACTCCTTATGCAGCTGAATGCCGCTCAGTCCGCATTCGAAGGCAGAAATAGGAGTCGCATTCGAGATGGCTATAACCTCGTACCCAAAGCCCGCTTCGTCGTCGCCAACGCAGGGCTGGAGGGCCGGCTGTCGTCCACGGATCTGGCCAGTAATTACCGGGATCAGGTCCTTTGCATGGTAAATCCCAGTCAATTTTTTGAAAATTTCATGGTGCGACACAGCAAGTTAGGCTTTCGCACCTACTTCGCACTTATCCTCCAACTGCTAGGCGACGACATCAAATCGGCGAACCCATCTCGCGGGATCGGCCAGCTGCAGGCCATCCGGGACTCTCTCTTTTTTGCGGAAATTTCTCACCAGATCTACCTGCTCATCGGGGCGGCAAACCAGAAATTGCAGCGCATTCGCATTCTCATGAAAAAGGAAAAGGGCGACTACGTGCCCGCTTTGATCATCATCGACTTCCAGGGAGATCATTTGGAAATTGCGATCGCATGCGGAGAAGAGCAGCCCTGCTTCGTCAAAAACATTTCGTACAAGTCCCACACGGACCACTTCGCCGAATTGACAGAAGTCATCGACCGTTTTTGTCCAGGCGCGACTGTCCTGTTGAATTTTGAAGGCAATGAGGGCCGCTCTTTTCGCTTTGCAATTCAGCGGCGCTACGGCCTTCCCATTTCACGGAAGAAATTTCAACGGGAAGATATCCGACGCGATCGGCCTCCGGAGGAACTACTCCCAGACATGTTTGAGAGCGAACCACTAGCCGGTGGAAAAGGACAAAGGGAAGGAGGGGCGCAAAAACCCGAACCGGAACGCGCCTATAGTGTGGAAGAGGTGGCCAGGTCGCTGCAAAAGGACTTTTCCAGTGCCGTGTCCTAAATATTCACCGTTTGTCACCGCCCGCGTCGTTTGCCAACGGTCCCAATCGGCACGGAATGTCGCACTAGAGGCCCGTTCCTGTCTCTCTGCGGTGGCCGATTTTCCCGCCGTTCACGCTGGACAATGGGCCGTTCTTCCGTTGGGTCTGGGCGGCGCTCGGGTGGTGGAACCGGCAGACACGCTAGACTTAGGATCTAGTGCCGCAAGGCGTGGGGGTTCGAATCCCCCTTCGAGCACCGTGTTTTACGTTGTAAAAAATTTCGGAACGATTACACTCCCACCGTGTCCCGCCCGGCGGTGCAGTGCGTAATTTTGGGAGGTGGCGAAGGTCGCCGTCTGTTCCCGCTCACGAAGACGCGCTGCAAACCGGCTGTCCCGGTGGGCGGGAAGTACCGACTCGTAGATGTCGCCCTCAGCAACTGCATTCATTCCGGCTATAACCGGATTTATTTGCTCACCCAGTACCATACGCGATCCCTCCACCGGCACATTCGAGACACCTATCATTTCGATAGTTTCGCTGGCGGCTTCGTAGAAGTGCTCTCGGCGGAACTGGTCTGTGGGAGAAGTCCCGCCTGGTACGAGGGGACGGCCGACGCGGTGCGGAAAAATTTGGACTATTTGCAACTGAAAGAGGACGATTTGGTGCTCATTCTCGCCGGCGATCATCTCTACCGCATGGACTTCGCTCCTATGGTGGCCGCCCATCTGCGGAGTGGCGCAGAAGTCACCGTTTCGGCCAAGCTGGTCCCAGCTCACCGAATCTGCCAATTCGGCGCCATCGAGGTAGACGAAAATCTGCGCATTGTTCGCTTTGTTGAAAAGCCGGACAATCCGGAGGAGGTGCACCGATTGCAAGTTCACCCGGACATCGCCCACCGCTTTGGCCTGCCGCCTTCGCCGTCGACCCCTAACTGTCTCGCCTCCATGGGTAACTACATTTTCCGCTTTGGCGCCCTCCGATCGGCACTGGCCGGCACGGACAATGATTTCGGAAAAAACGTACTGCCCGGGTTGGTCGCGCAGCAGATTCCCGTGGGAGCATACCTTTTCGACGGCTATTGGGAGGACTTGGGCACAATCCGTTCTTTTTTCGACGCCAACATCGCTCTCACGGACATTTTGCCGCCCTTTGATTTTTTTGACGCCGAACGGCCCATATTCACAACGCCACGCTATCTTCCAGCCTCTAAAGTAAACGGTTGCAGCATGGAACAGGTGGTAATGGCCGACGGCTGCCTCATCGACCGGGCCATTCTCCGCCGTTGCATGGTGGGCACCTGTGCCGTCATCCGGCAGGGATCTCTGCTGGAAAATGTCCTCATGATGGGCAATGACTTTTTTGAAAAACGCCACGGCCCCGATGGAACTATTCCCTGCGGAATCGGCAGAAATTGCCACATACGTAATGCCATAGTCGATAAAAACGTCCGCATCGGCGACCGTGTGCGGATTTCTCCCGAGGGCAAGCCCAACGGCTATACAAACGGAGAATGTGTCGTCGTAGATGCCATAGCCTGCGTACCCAACGGCGCCACACTGCCAAACGACTTCATTTTCTAATTCACCGCCGTAGCCTTTTACGCGTTGCGGTTTTTCGAATTGAAAAAATCCATGAAGTCATTTAGATACTTCCGTGGGGTTTATTCGTCGCTTTCCGCTCCTCCTTTTGGCTCTCGGCTTCGTCGGCTGTTCGTCGGTGCACCTCCACCGGCGCGAAACGGAGCGAATCATGGGCAGCGATTCCATAAGTACCGCCCAAATGGAACGTTTCCTCTTGCGGCACAATGGCAGCGTTGGGCATGGGGATGCAAAAAAAATCGCGACCTGCTATTTGCAGGAGTGCCAGCAGGAGGGGGTCCGGCCCGCCGTCGCATTCTGTCAAATGTGCTTGGAAACGAATTTCTTGAGTTTCCCTGGGTCGATTGCACGGGATCAGAACAATTTTTGCGGCTATGGGGTAACGGCCAGTAATTATGTGGGCGCAACGTTTCCGGACCTGCGTACCGGCGTACGAACTCACGTGCAACATCTCAAAGCCTATGCGACGGCAGAACCGACCCGCCGCCGCTGCATCGACAGCCGCCGCCGTTCCGTCTATCTTGGCTCCGCGCCAACGGTCAACGATCTCGCTGGCCGCTGGAACTCGGATCCCAACTACGGCAATAGGCTGTGCGAACTTATCGGCCAATTGCGCGCAGAATAAACGGCACAAAACGAAGGCACCAGCGCGGAGCCTGGGGGGGCCGTTGCCGAAAACCGACCGAAGCGCACGCTCTGGACGCGCAGCTATGCAATCTTCGGAAGCGCAGTGACCTTTCCCATTTTCATAGCCGCAAATCCATCGGCGCACAGTCCATCGACTAAATCTTGGAAGAGCCACTCTTGACCTGCTGGACTGTGCTGCCGCGCCAGATGGCCCAGGAGGCGCTCGCAAAATTCCACAAGCCCCCTCGACGTCGTTCTCCTCAAATAACACCCGCGCAGATACATTTGTTCAAACACTCCATGGCAGCGCCGATCCTCCTTAAGAAATTCTCCGATTTTTTCGGGCGTGTCGGCGAATTTTTTCAGAATGCGCCACAGCAACTCTAGCTGCGGCCCGCTTTTCGCCCAGCCGAAGGGCGAAGACGCAACCCTACCGCTTGAGAAGTAGGGAAGAACTTCTTTGGCAAAAGCGGACAAGGTTTCAGAGAAGGCAATTCCATCCGGTTTGAAAGCGAAAGCGCCACCGCCACACTCCCACACGTGCAAAATGGCCTTTTGCACGTTCTCTTTCGTACAGCCGTTTGCGGTAGGATCTTGCGGCAGTGCTACTTGTGCGGCGTAATTACCTCCGACGGCCGCGACACGGGCACGAAAGTCGGCAGAAAGAAAGGGCCCATAGCCCGAAAGAGAGAAATACCATATGCTTAATGGCGGTTTATTTTTCTGCTCCTCCGCCCACAATGGGGGGCGAGAAATAGATTTTCGGCAAGAATTCTCCTATTTCTTCCTACGAGAGAGCCACCTCCGCATCGCGTCGAGGTGAGATAAAAATCAAGAAATATTTCGTCTCCAACGATTTCCACTGCAGATGCGTTGCGATATTTGTCCTCTAATTTGCGATTCTGGCTCTCGTCTTCAAACCGGATGCAGCCCCACCGGACGGTGCCGTCCTCATTCAAGTAATCTTGCCAACGGAGCGGAGAAGCCGCCGCCAGCCCCTCGGCCGGCGGGATGCCCTCCGACATTTGGATCGTCAGAGCAGGCGATCCTGTGCTACAGTTGAGCGGATCCCTGCCCGGCCGCTCAGCTATTTTCGGCAGGGCCTGCCCCCGGACGAGGATGTCGGACCGAGCGGCGGCAAATCGCAGTAAAATGCCATCCACGTGTCCCCTAGAGCGGGCCACGAATTTTGCATCGCAGGAAAGGGCAAAAACGACGATCGCGCCGATGCCGGCCGTTCCGATGTAGAAAAGCACGCGCAGGAACTTACTAGCGCTACTATTTATAACTTCGACAGCTCCAGCAATAGCGCGCAGATCACCGATGTTCAGCGCGGGCTCGCAAGAGCAGCTCTTTAAGGCGTTTGCAAAAAAAATGGCCGCCGTTTTCCTCTTCTCAGAGAATCTCGCAGCCGCCGAGGTCCACCAGCGTCTCCAACGCGTAGCAACGGCTCCCCTTCAGGTAGATGGGCCCGCGGATTGGGGACAGCGCTGCCGCTAAAGCGGCTTTGTCTGGAAAAATTTTCAGCCGGTCCGACAGAAGACCACGCCGAAGCAGTTCCTCTCCAAGAACGACAGTTTCAGGACCAACGAGAAAGAACCGATCATTCCGTGAAAATGGTAAATTTCTCCCGGCCCGCCGATGGAGCAACTCGCTATCGGCGCCCAACTCGCCCATCCCGCCAATGACGTAGCAGCGGGGCTGCCGCGGGAAACGGCGGGCGAAGGCGCGGGCGGAATGGAGAAGGGCCGGCAAGTCGCTATTGTAGCAGTCTACGAAGTAGGCGCGCCCGCCGTCGAAAAAAATCTGCCCTCGGAGTGGCGGAGGGCGCCAAAGCTGCAGCCGCTCGCTGATGGAATGGACAGGAATGGAAAAATATTCGCAGAAAGCAAGACAGAGGGCGAGATCTTCTCTAAACGTCGGCGACAGATCTGGCAGCAGGTAGCGATTTACGTCCGGCAAGGGCGACAAAATGTGCTCCCGAAACGGGCGGAAAGGTCGTCTTCTGGCAAATTTTGGCAAGACAGCGATCCGCCCTCCCCGATCGGCGGCTGCCCGGCAGATGCACAGTTTCTCCTGCAGCAGGGCCGCACGGGAAGGGAAGAATTCCAAATGCTTCGAGGAAATTCCCGTAAAAACGACGTGGTCCGGCCGCAGCACTTCCGCGATCGTCGCCATCTCGCCCGGCTTGCTGATGCCTACCTCGATGGCGGCGAAGCGGTGCCGCTCCCGATCGAGTGATAGAATACTCAACGGGACGCCGATGGTATTATTCAGATTCCCTTCGGTGGCGCAGGTGCATCCCCGTCCCAGTAGGAGGGCGAGCAGCTCTTTGCAGGTGGTCTTACCGTAACTGCCTGCGATGGCGATCACTGTGCCGGACCAGGACCGGCGCCAGGCGGCGGCTAGCGCGCGAAGCGCCTCAAGCGAATCTCTAACAACTAGCTGTGGTAGCGACGTACGCCCGTCGAAATGTTCCACGATGGCCGCGGCGGCGCCCTGCGCCGCCGCGGCCACCAGGTAGTGGTGGCCATCGTCTCGCTCCGTCCGGATGGCGACGAAAAGCTCGCCGGGACGGATCCGTCGCGAATCGATGGCGACTCCTTCGATGGGCCGGTCCGGAGAAGG
>JAIRMB010000072.1 GCA_031258995.1 Puniceicoccales bacterium | reverse complement strand
TTTAGTTGGTCAAAAAACGTCCCGACTTTACTGCCGTCGTAGCGGCCCTTTGGCTAGTTCCCAAGCGACGGAGAGAATGATTTTCCGGTTCGAGTCCTGTGCGCCACCGCGATGAAAGGCGTATGCCGGGTGCAAAACTTTGCAGCGAAAAGAGCGCGAAAGCGGATCAGTCGTTCCGTTGGAGTGAATGCTGTCCCTCCAGGACCGGCAGGCGAGGTTGCGCCTCGAGAAGTTCTGGGGCAGGCGGATCGTTAGTGCGGAGGGAGTGCAATCGGGAAAAATTCTGCAGCGTAGGGCGCAGACGGCTCTCGATGGAGGCCACCGTGCTATTGTAGGCCTCTACCGTGCGGCGCAGATGGCGGCCGGCGTCGGAAAATTTTTCCAACACGATCTGCATTCGTTCCGCGAGCGTTTTGCCCAGCTCCACGATAGTTGCCGCCTCCCGGGCCGTTGCCGCCTGCGACCAGCTGCAGGCGATAGTTTTGAGGAGTGCCAGGAAAGTCATGGGGGAAGCGAGCAGCACATGCCGCTCCATGGCCTCATCGAAGAGGCCGGGGCGAGCTTCCACCGCGGCGGCGTAGAGGTAATCCCCCGGCAAGAATAGAACTACGTATTCGAAGGTGCCGCTAAAAAATTTCCAATAGTCCTTCCTCCCCAGCTCCTGAATTCGCAGAAAAACATTTTGTCCGTGCTGTTTCAATAATTCTTCGCGCCGTTCTCGACTGTCCGTCCCCTCCGCCGCGACGAAGGCTTCCAGTACCGCTTTCGCGTCGACAATGACGTTGCGGCCGTCCGGCAGGTGAATGACCATGTCGGCCCGCAGCGTGTTCCGATCGGCCGCGACGGCCACCTGTTCGTCGAAATCCACGTGCTCTCGCAGGCCGGCCATCTCCACCAGCCGGCGCAGGTGCAGTTCTCCCCAGCGGCCGCGCAGGTGGGGACGGTGCAGCGCGTTGGTTAATTTTTTCGTCTCCTGGTCCAGCTCCCTGTTAGTTTGCAGCAGCTGACGGATTTGCTCTTCGAAACGGACCATGGACTCATTCCACTGGCGGTCGCTCCGTTGGACTTTGCCATCCAGCCTCTCTACGCACTCTCGCATGGGCCTCAGGACGCCCTCCAGCCGTTCCCGCTCCCGCTCGCCGTCCTGCCGATTTCCTTCGCGCAATCTCTCCAGCGCCGCTTCGGAGGCCTTCAGCGCCGCTCCGCCAAAGGTCGTCGCCAGCTCCTCTCGTACCTTGGCCAGCAGTGCTAATTTTTCTTCATTGGCTCGCCGCCGCTCATCTTCGCGGCCACAAAACTCCGCATGAGTCCGATCTAGAAAATGGTATTTTTCTGAAAGCTCCCGAAAGGAACGTTCTGCCTCTTCCCGCAATCCCCGCTCCTGTTCCAGCTCTACTGACCGCCGCCGCAGTCGCCCCCGCAATCCACCAAGGGCCAAGAGCGCACCGGCCAGAGCACCGACAAGCGCTATCACCGCCCAGCCCATCGGGTCGGATGGGAGGCCGGAATCGGAGAAAGGGCAATCCATTTGTAGGAAATTTCAATTTTGCGCAGTCCCGTACGAACCAGAAAAATAATTTTTGGGCGTAATTCTATCGGGAGCGACCGCAGTCGGTCTGCGCCGCCATCTTTCTCTTTTCACCCTAGGTGAAAAAGAGCAGTAGCGCCTGACAGGTGGCACCCGCCAAAAGGTAGGGCACGAATGGCAGCGGCTGGCCTAGTCGGAGGCGGCAGCAGTTTTGACTTTGAATAAGAAATTGCCCGCACCAGGTGGAGAGGGCGAGGACGGCGCCCAGAAAAAAAACCCGCAGAGCACCGGCTAAGCCAAAAAATAGGCCCAGCACGGCGGCCAGCTGCACATCGCCAAGGCCAAGGCCCTCTCGACGGAAAAGAGCTTCAAAGGTAACGGCGATCCAGAAAAGTGTCGCCGTGGCCAAAAGGCCGTCCGTTACGGCCTGGGATAATGCATTCCAGATCGATAGAGATGGGATTGCGGCGGGAGAGGTGCCATTCGCTGCGTTCAACAGGGAAAAGGCGAGTCCGGCGGCAAGCCCCAAATAGACTAGTCCGGCCGGGATGGAGCCGCCTGCGTTGTCCGTTCGCGCGCATGCGAAGAGCAGCGAAAGGACGGTGGCGATGGCCACGGTTCCCGATTCTGGCCTTAGGCACCAAGCTCCGCCAAAAATGGCCAGGTGGATGGCGAGTCGCCGACTCCGCCAGGGGCCACAGACAGCACTGCGGAAGTGACCCCGAAAGATGCCGGCCGCCGACGCACCTCGAATGGGACCGAACAGAGCCCGCCGCAGGATTCGCCATTCGCAAAAGTCTAGCACAAGTCCCCAGAGCAAGACCAGCGTCATCGCCGCCATGGGCGGTAACGCTGGCCGGCGAAGCCGATTCCACAATTGGAAAATTTGCTTGTTTCCTTTGTCCGCCCGGATCAAAATGAGCCGTGGTCGATCCCGCGAGTTCTCCCCATAAGGAGGGAAGTTCTTTTCCGTCTGTTGTTTCTCCACCAATTTCCCCCAGAACGGAATTCATCGAATTAAGTCCTCTGTTTCGTTCGCGGGCCGGACGAACGGGAAAAAGTGTGATCGAAACGTTTGGGGCATTTTCGATCGGCTGTTGCCTTCCCCATAGGCTCGCATTCGCCTGCGCGTGCTCTTCGGATCTCCGACTTTTGGCTAAAATGAGTATGTACGTCCGACTTTGCCTCCTTGGAGCCAACGAGGGGGACGCACACCTAGTGCGGCAGATCGCCCATAACGTGGGGGTCGTGCCACAGATAGAGACGGTGGAAATTCTTAGGGATCAAGCAAAATTGGTTGATGCGCAAGAAGATGGGACTAGCTTAGAAACTGTTTTTGACTTCATCGGAGCTCACTACGAAGAAGAGATTGGAGCGAGAAGCCGCAGAGAAATTTCTGAATTGCTCAACGCTCTGATGATTCCCTATGGGCGAAAAAGAAGTGGCTCAGCGTGGACCCTAGGAGATTTGCGTCACAGAAATGGGACTATGGCCGTTCATTCTGAGGAATTGGGTTGTACGGCCGAAAAGACTGAGAAGACTCTTCCGGTCACCACCCTTAGTCGAGCAGGCCTGGTTGCTTTGGCCATCGCAATCGACCAAGTTCCAGGGGCATTCGCTACAATCAGCGCCTGGCCGAACGGAGGGGAAGGTGCCCGCTATGATGTCCGAGCGAATCTTTTTTGGGGATTGGAGGCGCTGAGGGCGGGGAACGTGGACCGCTTTGAAAACCAACTCCTCAGGCCACAGCCTTCTCTCATTATTAACGAATTGGAAAGCGGGCTCGACCAAGTGGACGACTCCGTTTTTCTAGGAACAAGAGAGGATTGGGAATCAATTTCGCTACTCATTTCGCCGGATGCGCAACGCACCGCCGCTTTGGCCCTATTTGCCGCCGCCCAGGAAGCAAACGCGACTGTGGATGAGGGCGCCATCTCCCTCGGGGCGGTCGCCGCACACGACCCAACCACACCCATCCGGAAAGATATCACACTCACCCGCTCGGCAACGGACGATAGCCAAGGCCAAACGCGCGAAGACCACCTGATCAACGGCCGAATCAGAGCATGTGCGTGCAAAACAGAAGCATGCCCAAAAACATGAGGATGAACACGCCGAAAACCGCGGATAGGCCACCAGAGAATAGGCCCACCACGCTTGCCGCCAGCGCACCGCTACCGGAAGATATGAAGGTGAGTGCGATACTGCGCAAATTGTCCCACTCATCGGCCGACTTCTTGACCCGCATCGTATGCACAACACCGTCATCCGTAAGCACCGCACATGTGCAGTCCCCATCGGGCAACAGCTCCGAAGCGGCCTGCACCACAGCCGCCCTGGCGAAACGATCCGCGCAGAAATAAACGGGAGTACCGCTTTCAGAGCCACTGGAAAAACACAGAATCGCCCCCCTGGCCCAAATTCTCGCAGTGTAAGACTGCCACACCCCAGCAAGCCAATCGTCACGCGAAAATCTAACTATCGGCCGCATGCGACGGTCGTACAGTACACAGGGACCATCCACGGCGCACGTACCAACTGCCTCCACCGTCGAAACGACGTCGACCACGCGCAACACAAAAGGGCGCCGTTCTATTTCTGCCAAAGACAACGCCCGGGCCGTCGCGGACCGCCCCACTTCCGCTGGAGACAACAACCGACCCGCCATGGCCGGCACTCTTCCCCGTCCGGCGTGACTTGGCACTTCCTTGGTGTAAAATTTACAAAAAAAAAGTGAGATAAGGCGAGCTTTAAGAAAAATCTGCAAAAAATGGCGTGTCGCTTCCCACTTCAGGGGTTCAGCTCAATCCTAGCGGATTCGGTGAGTGTATAAGCGCAGCAACGCACTTCCCTGACTCGGCTCGTAAGGCAAGAGATTTGCGGTGTTAAGGCGTCCGATGAATGTTTGCGTAGGAAGAAGTCCGCTACGGCCCCCGCAGCGCAGGCCGGCTTGTCGCATCAGTTTTGCCGAAAAACGCTCGGAGCGTAGTGGTTGTCACTTGTTTTGCAAGTCAGCGTTTGCTGTTGTAAGTGTTGGGCTTTCTAAGTGCTCCCGAGAGGTTTCCTGCTAGGCGCAGGCCCGTGTTTGTTTATTTATTTCCTTAGAGAAAGCGTCTGCGGATTTCGGAGCGGGAGATTTCGCAGCAGAAGGCCGGCAGTTGCGAGGGGGCCGTCGAGAGCACGGTCCCGAGTAACTCTGTGGCGTGCCGTTCCTGCGTGGATGTTTTAGCCATTGGAGCGGCTCTCATTCGGTGGTCCGTGGCGCGATCCCCCGGGAGGATATCGAGGTCTTCACCACCCCAATAGCTCGGAACCGTTTCGGTGAGCAGTAGCCCTTGGCAGGGTGGGCGCTGCGCCGTGGCATGGCGCTGGGTCAGGTAGGCTGTAGCTGTACCTACGTTGAAGAAAATCAGCCCCGTACCGCTGTCAAAGAGGGCGTAGTCCGGGTCCCAAGAGCCGACGTAGCGCCAGTTTGTGGTTCCTTCATTTGAGTTTGCGGGAGACGCCGCGGCAGGGGCGGGTGGCGCCCGGTCCTTGCGGCAGCTGTCCTCTTGGAGAGACTCTTCGAGGACGCTGGCTGGTCGCCACCTTTCGCCCGAATGGCTCTCCTCAGGAACGGCCTCCGCCTCTGACGGCGAGGGACCACGTCTCGTCGGCGTGGCTATGTAAATTGGTGCGTTTCGGGCGGATAAGCCATGCCCCAGCTCGCGCACAAGGAACTCACGCAAGGCCGCCCGGCCGGAAAAACGCACTTCCCGTTTTGCCGGATGCACATTCACATCCACCTGACTCGGCGGCAATTCGAGAAATAGGAAGCTGGGCAAGGTGGAGCAGCGGGAGAAGTGGGCCGCGCAAGACTCTAATGTCCATTCTCTCAAATCTTTAGAGCGAATTTGACGGCCATTGACAAAGAAGAGCATTTCCGGTGCGGCCGTCGGAGAAAAGTACCCAGGTCGAGCTACAAACCATTCCAATCGCCTGTCGCCCTCCCCCGCCTCGATGCGAAATAGCAGATCGGCGAGAACGTCGCCCCAAAGCTGGCGGATGCGGCTCACCCGGTCGCCGCGCGTCACGTCGAAGATGGTCCGTTCGCCGTGCCGCAGGCGGAAAGCGATCTGCGGGAAAGTCAGTGCGAAGGAACGCACGGTCTCAACGATGTGATTGGCCTCCGTCTGATCTGTGCGGAGAAATTTTCTCCGCGCCGGCACCGACTGGAAAAGGTGTTCCACCCGAACGGCCGTGCCGTGCGCCGCAATCACCTCTCGGACGGAAACTTGCGCTCCATCGTCTACGACAATTTCCGTTCCCAATTCGTCCCTTTCCCGGCGGGTGCGGAGAGTCAGGCGGGCCACGCTGGCAATGGACGGCAGCGCCTCGCCGCGGAAGCCGAAGGAGCGAATGGCGCTCAAATCTTCAAAGGAGGCAATTTTACTCGTCGCGTGCCGCTCCAATGCCCGCAGAGCGTCTTCGTGGGCCATGCCGGAGCCATCATCTTCGACGGCGATAAAATCCTTTCCCGCCCTGCGAAAGCTCACGCAAATTTCTCCTGCTCCAGCGTCAATGGCATTTTCCACCAGCTCTTTGACGACGGAGGCGGGCCGCTCAATGACTTCTCCCGCAGCTACGCGGTTGACGAGAATTTCCGACAAACGGCGAACGGGACGATCCACGGAATGGACCTAGTGGCAAAAAAGATCCCCGTCAATTCGCCCAATATGCCTGCGAATTTGTTCACATTCACTTAGCAGCGGTGCGCAAAATTTTTCAAAAGCCGTTGGGCCAGCCGCTGAACCTCTTCCTGGCGGGCCTCCACCGCATCCGGGTCGACGAGTGGCACGGGAGCACGGCGGACAAGGACCTCCTCGATCAGTTGCGGGATGGCTCCAAAGCCAATTTTCTTACTAAGAAAAGCTTCCACAGCAACTCGATCGGCCGCCTCGAAGTCGCACGGGGCCGACTGGCCACGGCGAAAGGCCTCTTCGGCAATGGCGAGGCAGGGAAAGCGTTCCCGATCCGGGGAGCAAAAATTCCATTCGGAAAAGAACTGCAGATCTAGCGGCCGCTCGCCCGTCGGCCGCCGGTGCGGGTAGTGCAGGCAGTAGGTGAGGGGAAAAGCCATGGATGTGGGGCTAATTTGGGCCAGCAGGGACCCGTCGCAAAATTCTACAATGCCGTGCACTAGGCAGCGGCGGTGAACCAGAACGCCGATTTCTTCGGGAAGAAGTCCGTAGAGCCAGCCGGCTTCAATTTCTTCCATGCCCTTATTGGCTAAAGTGGCCGAATCGACGGAAATACGAGCCCCCATGGACCAATTAGGATGGCGCAGGGCCTCACCGGCGCTGGCCCGGCCGAGTCGCTCCCGGTCCCAATCCCAAAATGGTCCTCCGGAAGCAGTCAGCCAAACTTTCCGCAGGCTTTCGGATCGGCGAAAGACGCCGCGAAAATTTACTTCGCCGGAGAGACATTGGAAAATTCCGCAGTGCTCGCTATCGGCCGGCAGTAGGAGTGCTCGGGAGCGGAACAGTGCGTCGCGGACGATGGCACCGGCTGTAACGATGGATTCCTTATTGGCCAAAATGATGCGCCTGTCGGCCGCGATGGCGGCGAGCAGGGGACGGAGAGCGGCGGGGCCCGGCACGGCCACGACGACATAGTCCGCCTCCTCCAGGCCGGCCAATTCACAAATCGGCAAATGGCGCACGGGCAAGCGCTTTGGAAATTCCTTTTCCGACAAGCCGGTCACTGCGAGAAATTTAGGAGAAAACTCTCCTATCATCCGCTCTGCCGCTGCAAGGTTCCGGTGTACTGATAGCCCCAACAGATGGAACTGCTCCCGATTCCGCCGCAGCAGCTCCAAAACTGTCCCGCCGACGGAGCCGCTGGCGCCCAGCAGAACTACGCTACGACGGCCGTCCATTTTTCATGGCAAAACGAGCTGTAAAAAAATATAAGTCGTTGGGAAGGTCAGCAATAGACTGTCGCAGAGATCCAAGCAGCCGCCAATGCCGATGATGAGACGGCCGGAATCTTTGGTGCCGGCCTGCCGTTTCAGGGCTGATTCGAGCAGGTCCGCGATGGTTCCGACGACGGCCAGCAGGGCTGAAAGCGGCAGCGAGAGCCAGAAAGGAATGGGAAAATCGCAAAACCAGTGGGCAATGGAGCAAAGCGCGAGCCCGCCGGCGGCCGCCGTAAGCAGTCCGCCAAAGAAGCCTTCCCAGGTTTTTTGCGGACTGTATTCCGTTGCAAACGGATGGTGCCCCCAACTACCGCCAACCAGTAGGCCGCCAATGTCGTTAAGTTTACTCACCGCCACAGTCCAGCCTAGCAGACAGAGGCCTTCCCACTTCCTCTCTCCCCAACGCAAGAGCAGGATGCCGAACTGCATCGTGAAAGGAATGTATAAAATCCCGAAAAGGGATGGTGCCAGATGACTGAGGAGTTGGGAGGGCGGCAGGCGGACTACGGCGCTAGCCAGCAGATAGAGCAGGGCAAGAAGGCTGAGCCAAATGCCGGCCTGCGGCTGGCGCAAGTACCAGGAGCCTAATAGTATGGCTGCGGTCCAAAAGAGTAGCGGGCCCAGGTCCGGCTTGCCGGAAAAGCGCTCCAAAAGTCGACAGAGTTCAACTTGAGAAAGCAGTGCCAGCAGCGCCAGCAGAAGAACGGCACCGCCGGCTCCCAGTGAGCCGATGGCGAATCCGACGATCGCAAGGAGAAAAAAAGTCCCAAGAATTCTTCGCGCCATGGCCTTCTGCTCCGGTCGTACGGCCGCATCACACTAGCGCTTAGCCGCCGCCACGTCCACCCAACGTTCGATGGCGAAAATTGTGCGCGGGCTCTGCCCCTCCATTTCCACGCTATCGCCCACATTTTTCCCTAGAATGCAGCGGCCCAGCGGAGTCAGATAGGCGATGATCTTTTTCGCAGGATCGCTATCCCAGGCGCCCAAAATGGCCAGCCTCTCTTTTTTACCCTTTCCGTCGACGAGAGTTACGGCACTTCCAATCCGAGCCCTATCCACGGCAACGTTGGCAAAATCCACCACCTGAACCCGCCGCAGATCTTTTTCAATTTGTGCCTTGCGAGCCAGTAGCACATCCTGCTCCTGGCGGGCCATCTTATACATCGAGTTTTCTCGCAGATCCCCTTCCTCCCGGGCCGTTTCCACGGCTGCCGTGTTGGCGGGAATGCGAACCGTTACTAGCTGCTCATATTCCGCTTTTACCGCGTCCAAACTGGCCTGCGATACTAGCAATGTCGTCTCTTCCGCCTGTCCGGCAGCGGACGTACCGACCGATCTTCCGTCGAGCAGCTTCTGCAATTCTGGGAAAATACGAATAAAGCGGGCCAGGATGGAGCGCCTGGTGAGCGGATCGAATCCTTGGTTGGCCAGCACCATCTGGGCCAGGTCTCGGGCCATTTCTTGCGTATCAAGGGCTAAAATTTCTTCCACCAGCGCTTTATCGCTAGAGATAGTTTCCGCGAGAGGGATTTTGCGGGTCCCGCTCTGCCGGAGAGACTCCTGGTCGACGGCGGCTAGGGCAAGCCGAAGCAGCTTGGGTCCGACTAGCGGCGCCAGCAACTCCCGATACTTTCCCTGACTTCGATTTCGGATCACCCAATCCAACAGCGACGCCCGCATGGACCCGTCCCGAAGCCACTGCTCCAGCGAACTGCATAGGTCCTCCCGATGGCCATTCGCCAATAGGAAATTTACCGTGCAGCTGACGGTACGGCCAGTGCAATTGCGCACGAGGAGCAGGCAGGTGGCAAGGAACGTCTCCGGGAAGCACTTTCTCATATCGGTAAGGAATCGCCCCAGCTGGACCATGGAGAGACTATTTGCCAAATCAACCACTGCGCCGATGGAGCGAATGGTTTCTTCGCGGGAAATGTCGTCCGGCAAATCCACGCCAAGGGCAGCTGCAAAGTCCCCACAGAGCCACAGCAACTCCAGGCGGTCCAAATCAGTGCCGGCACCCACGGCGGCCCGGTGGAGCCGCAGCAACTCCTCATAGGCCGGCACAGCCCTCCCCGGCTGTGCACTGATATCTTCCTCGTCCAAAAGTTTCTGGGCACTTTGCATTTTTTTAGAGAGCTGTTTGGCCATGAGCACGCCGTCCACCAGCCGATCGATCTGCTCTACCGGTTCCGTCCGCAGGGCATAGTAGCCGCTTTTCTGTTCCGGCTCTGCGATCCGCGAATCTTGTCCCGCCGCCCTTTTGGCGCGCAACCACCAGCTCTTCCAACCCTTTTCCCCCAATATGGGTCCCAGTATGTCGCAGATCTCCGCCTGCGTCGCCCGCGAGTCCTCCGAATGGGCGAGAACGAGCTGCAACGCACCGGCAGGGTCATCGCGCAGCAATTTTTGCACCGCTTCCGGGTCCCTGCGGAACTGGACCAAAATGTGGTCTTCCGGAAGGATTTTTAAGTGCTTGAGCGCAAAAACGGGATCGATGGCGTGGCGCGGCTTTTCTTCAAAATTGACAAGAATTCTGCTTGCAACGGCGTCATACTCTACAATTTCCCCGAAGCCGAAGGTGCGATGGAAACAGAACGCGCCGGGCCGCATGGCCCCAAGCCGGTCCCGCTGTCGCTCCAAGGTAGGGTACTTCTCGACTAAAGACTCAACCGCGCTCTCGTCCATCCTATGCCGTCCTGCTACGCCGATGGCCATTCCCCCATTTCGGGAAAATGCTGTCAACGAATTTCTGGTCCAGAGTCAGGTGAAAATGACCATTTCTATCGGGAAGGCGCCCCACAGTACGCCCATTCGATTTCGAATGACATTTATGTTCTTTGTCAAGTGAAGTTTAAGATCGCCACCTGCCCGTTTTCGGCGAGCGACAAAGATGACGCTTGCCAGTCGGGGCAATTTTCATGGACAGGGGCGGTGCGAACCGTTGCGGTCTATTGCGGAATTCGTCAGCTAAAGTTCGCCGAGGACGCTCTGGCGAGCGCTCTGGCGGCGCTGGACGGGAGGAGCGACTATGCCATTCCCGCCGGTGAGCTTTCCGTCGCACTCCTGGACGACGGCACTTTGCAGATCATGCATGGAAAGTTTTTAGGGGATCCGGAGCCGACGGACGTGATCACCTTCCCCGGCGATCCGGCGGAGGATTTTGCCGGTGAGATTTGCATTTCCGTCGACTGCGCCGTTCGCTGCACGCGGGAAAGGTGCATGGACCTATCGGAGGAGCTGACGCTTTACCTGGTCCACGGCTGGCTACATTTGGCGGGGTTGTCGGACGGGACGGCCGCAGAGGCGGCGGCCATGCGGGCGGCGGAAGCCCATCTAATGGATTTTTTGCGAAACTGCGCTCTTATTCCCCAATTTTCCTTTGCCCAATGAGCTGGACGGACCGGTCCATGGCGGCCAGGCCCCAACCGGCGATGGTCAAATGAGCCTCCCCGCCCAAGAAAGAATTTGCAACGCTCTCCGAAACGCCCAACTCTACGCGGTAGCGGTCCATTCCGTAGCGCAGGCCGTCGGCGCTGATGTGGGCCAGCGGAAAGCCGAAAAAGCCGCAATGGGCGCCGGCCGGTGCGCACAGAGCGATGTGCGCATCCTCCCAATAGAAGATTTGTCCCCTTTCCGTAGTAAGAGAAAGATTGGGGACCACTTTGGCATATTTTTTTAAAAAAGTGACGTTCCCTAGAGCGTGGTCCAGCCGACCGCCCAGGCCGTGCAGAACCCGTACCGAAGCGCAACCTTTCTCGCCAAGGTAGATCAGCGCCTTTTCCAGGTCCGTCGTATTCTGGTCGGCGCAGAACAAAAATTCCGTCCCCCGCTCCTCCAGGAATGCCCGTGTCCCCCGGCTAATGGAGTCGAAATCGCCAATGGCCAAATCGGGCGCTATATCTTTTCCTCGTAAAAAATTAGCAGCACCGTCCAGCGCAATCAGAACCCGGCCGGCCCGCAGAGCACGTAGCTGCTCCGCGTCTGCAAAATCCGTCTGTCCATCGGCTATGATCAGAAAGTGCTCTTCCACGGACGCAGAAAAGATTTTCAGTGCCTTTCGCCAACGCATTTTATGCCCCCGCGCCGCGGGGGCCCGAAGTTTTAGCAATTGGGAATTTCCGGAATTAGGAATTTCCGGAACCCCTTCGCCGCTCCTCAGAACGCATATCTTGCTCGCAGGGAGCCGCTTACGCTCTTCTGTATGCCGGTGGAGCCGTGGAGGGAAAGGTCGATGGCGGCGGCGGCGGTGGGCCGGTAGGAGAGGCCCAGCTCGCCGGCCGTGGAACCGCCCTTCAACGAAGGTTGCGGAATTTCCAGCCCGCCCGCGCTGCCGCGGGCCGTGCCGGCGAATT
>JAIRMB010000031.1 GCA_031258995.1 Puniceicoccales bacterium | reverse complement strand
CCGCTCCCACGGAGGGCTATTTTCGATATTTTCCCGCAACGGACTCCTCTTCTGCGACGGCCATCCTCTACAATGCCGACGGCTACGAGGAAGGCGGTCGACTTCTTTTCCTCATCAATCCGGAAGATTTACCCATTCACTTCGACTTGAGTGATTTGCAAGAACGAGGAGCTTTCCGGCTAGTCACGGACGGTGAGCAATTTTTTCCTACAGAACGCGTGGAGAAGGTCGGCGAACGGCACCCACTGGGGTCTGCCTCTTGCCAACTTTGGGCGAGCCCATAGAATGAAAAAATGTGAAAGGATAGTCGGGAGGACACTGCCCACGCCACGGGACGGCCGGCTGGTGCGGCGGAAGGATCAGCGAGCCGATGTGAGTGTGGGGTGACGGTCGTAAAAGTCGTGGCTCCGCTCGAAAAAATGTGCCGCGGCGAGCAGGTCGCTTTCCCTGTATGGCGTTCCTATGAGCTGGAGCCCGATGGGGAGTCCTTCCCTCGAAAAGCCGCAGGGCAAGGAAATGGCCGGCAGGCCTGCCAGAGTTACCGGTACCGTGTACACGTCGCTCAAATACATGGCCAACGGATCTTTGTGCCCTCTGTCGTCGAGAGGGAAGGCCACCGTAGGTGCCGTGGGGGTGAGGAGAAAGTCGACCGATTGGAAAATTTCTTCGAAAGATCGGCGAATTAGCGTCCGCACCCGCTGAGCGCGGCCGTAGTAGGCCTCGTGGTAGCCGCCGCTCAACACAAAGGCACCCAGCAGGATGCGCCTTTTCACTTCGGCGCCAAAGCCTTCCCCACGAGAGCGGGCGTAGAGCTCACCCACATCCCGCACGCCGGCCGCCCTGTGGCCATAGCGGACGCCGTCGAAGCGGGACAGGTTAGAAAAGGCTTCCGCCGTGGCAATGACGTAATAATCTCCTATGCAAATATCTAAATTGGGGAAGGAAACGGATCGAATTGGGCAGCCGGCATTTTCAAAAAAGTCGATGGCCCGCCGCACGGCGCTTTTCACTTCATCATTTAGCCCGGCGGCGAAAAACTGCTCCGAAATGCCGATGTTCCAGTTCCGTTGGCCGCCCAAGGCGTTGGCGTAGTCCGGTACCGGCAGCGGCACAGACGTGGAGTCGTGCGGGTCTCGGCCGGCGATGGCGCCCAACAGTGTGGCCACGTCCCAGACGGAGCGGCCAAAGGGTCCCACCTGATCCAGAGAGCTAGCAAAGGCCGTTACGCCATAGCGACTTACGCGCCCATAGGTGGGCTTCAGGCCCACGATGCCGCAGAAGGCCGCCGGCTGCCGGACGGACCCGCCCGTGTCAGTGCCGAGGGCCAAGGGAGCCAGTCCCGCAGCTACGGCGCAGGCACTCCCGCCGCTGCTGCCGCCCGGCACGAATCGCCGGTCCCAGGGATTGGCCGTGGGGCCAAAGGCGGAAGTCTCCGTGGAAGAGCCCATGGCGAATTCGTCCAAGTTCGTGCGGCCCCAGAGAACGGCCCCGACGGCCCGCAGACGGTCGATCACCCAGGCGTCGTAGGGGCTAACGTAGCCCTCCAGCATGCGACTGCCACAGCTGAGTGGCCAGCCGCGGACAGAAATGAAGTCCTTAATGGCCACCGGAATCCCGTCCAACGGGCCCAGCGATTTTCCCTCCTTCCGTCTTCGGTCCGACTCCTCTGCCTGCCGAAGGGCCTCCTCGCCGTCGTAGGCGATGAAGGCACGCAAACCCTCGTCTAGCGCGTCAGTTCTCTCTAGCAAAGATTTCATCAGCTCAGCGGCCGTGAGCTCTCCGGCCTCCAATAGTGCGCTAAGTCGCTCTACCGTCAGATAATACGCAGCCAAGCCCATATCACTCGCCCTCCACAATCCGCGGGACAGTGATCTGCCCGTTCTTTCCTTGGGGTGCGTTCGCCAGGACCTCCTCTTGAGGAAGACTTCCATCGGCAACATCATCCGCTAAAACGCTATCCATTGGCAGAGCGCAAAAAAAAGGTTCTACCCCGTCCAGGTCCAACTCCTTCATCCTGTCCGCGTAGGAAACGATCCGTTCCAGCTGATTGGCGAGCACTTCTCCCTCCCCTTCGCTGATCGCAAGACGGGCGACCGCCGCAATCGCACCGATATCTAAATGTTTCCCGCCCTCGCCCATTGTAGTCGCACCTGTCCGGTATCTCTTGCCGACAGGCGACGGCAAGCGCAACGCAAAAACCGATTCCCGCCGGTCCATTCCGCCATTGCGCTTCATTTTTCCTTTCGCACTATGACTTCGTGAAGGCCACAGAGTTGAAGATCTTCGCCATCGATTTCGAAGGCAACGGTCGAGAGGGGATCCTGGAAGTGGGCGCCATTTGCCTCCACGGCGGGGAACTGTCGGAGCCGCTCGACGGCTTTTGCGCCTGCTCTCGCGAGAGCGGAATTTTTCTGTCTCACCGCAAGATTCCCCTCGAGCGGACCGCCGCCGGGGAGCCGTTCAATGGCTTTCTTCCGCACCTGCAGGCCATGCGTCGTCGGGGAATTCTGGCCGCCCACCATGCCTCCACGGAAGATGCCCTTTTGCGCCGCCATTGCCCGTCACCCGGTTTTGTCCCGGACTGGCTTAACTCGGGCCGCTCGCACGCCACCTGGGGGCCCTGGCTGGACAGCCGGGCGGCGGCGAGAAAAATTTGGCCAGGTCGCAGCTCTTACGGACTGGGGGAGACATTACACGGGCTGGGGCTGCGGGCGCGCTGGCAAGAACTGGCCGCACGGCTTTGCCCTCCCGACCGGCGGAGCCCCCACTGCGCCCTCTACGACGCCATCGGCTGTGCACTGCTGTTGGATCGCTGCCTGCGAGAATCGGGAATCGGCCCGTTGGATTTGCTCCGGCTACTGACGGGAGAATTGCAGCTACGTTTGGCGGGGATCCCGTGAATCAACGCCTTTCCATGGGTCCGGCCGCCGTCCCGCGCTTTTCCCAGCGTTTTCATTTCCGCCTACGGATCCTCGCCCTGTCCCGCCGGGAAATGCGTTCCTTTCTTCGAGAATTTTCACGGGCAGCGGGTCCCGCCGTGGCGGAGAGAAATGGCGAAAGCGAGTGGCTTGCCGACGAACCTACCTTTTGGGAGCGACTTACCGGAGCTCTTTCCCTGGATTTGGAGGATTCATCTGAACTGACAGTGCTGGAAGAACTTGTGGGTAACGTGGGTCCGCAGGGCTATCTAGAGCTGACTCCGGAGGAGATCGCGCTGCGGGCCGGAGTGGACGGAGCGGCGGTGGAAGCGGTCCGAAAGCGACTGATGGACTACGAGGGACGCGGCATCGGCGCCGCGGACTTTCGCGAGTATTTTTTTTTCCAGTGCCGCCAAAGCAATGGCGTCCTTAGCCTGGCGACCGCTCTGCTGCGTTCGGAAAGACGGGCCCGCGCGCTGCCGTCCGCTCTGCGGCTCCTCCGTAGGCGATTGCCGTCCGGTCCCTTCGCCGAAATTCTTTCCCGACTCGCCGATGGCCGCCTCCGTTCCCATCCCGCCACGGAGGGGCTATGGGAATGCGGAAGATTTTCTTGGGGAGCGCCGGATCTCATTTTTTGCCGAAAAAACGGTGATTGGTCCGTTCGGGCCTTGCCGGAGCAGGATGGGGACCGGCCGGAACCGCTCCGGATGGCTCTGTCGATGCGGCGGGACATGCTGCTGCGGATTGGCGAATTTCTTTTGGCGGAGCAGCGTCCCTTTCTTGAGGGCGGTCCTCTGGCCATTCGCCCCCTGCGACAGAAGGACGGCGCCGATCGGCTCGGCCTGACCCCTTCCACATTTTCTCGGGCCATCAAAGGTAAGTGCGTGCGCATGCCCCACGGACTCTATCGGCTGGGGGACCTATTCTGCCGAAGTCGGGAAAGCTCGCCGGTGCTACTTGGCCACTGTCTCGGCGAAATTTTTCGCGACGACCCGGCGGCCCTACTGCGCCCCGACCGAGAAACGGCCGATCTACTGCTGCGCCGCTACGGCATTAATATTTCCACGAGAACCACACGCGAAAAAATATGCCGCTTTTTCGGCCGACGGGCCCCGGTCTAAACCGAAGGGCCAGACCCTGGCGAAAACCTTCTGACACCAAAGGCCCCCGCGGCGCGCAAGGCGCGCCGCGGGGGCTAAAAGTTTCCGGGGCCGGGAGTTTCCTGGGCCGGGAGTTTTGGGAAATTATTTTCCGGATCGGGATTTCCGGAGCCGCCGAATTTCGGGCCCCGCCCAAATATCCGGATGCCCATTGGAACGGCGAAAGAAAAAGTAAATTCCGGCCGCGAG
>JAIRMB010000061.1 GCA_031258995.1 Puniceicoccales bacterium | reverse complement strand
GCGGGGGGCAGACGACGGCGAAGGCGGACGGATTTTTGCCGATGACTTCCACATCTTTGAATTGGCCGGCGGCTGTCGGGTAGCCGTCCGAGGCAGTGGCACGGAGCCAAAGGTAAAATTCTATCTTTTTGCCGTGGACCAAAATCAAGATTTGATGGCCGCCAAAGTGCACGTAGCGAAGGAGTTTGACAATCTGCAAAATTTTTTACGGGAAGACGCCCGCCGCCGCACGGCCTAGCATTGGCGGAACTAATTTTTCGAAACTTTGCGCCGCGAAACGTTTTGTGTCGATCGGTGAAAATTTCCCCAAAAAACACTTGACGGTCCGCCAGCCGCCCCCACTTTACCGCCTCGAGTGGGGCGTCGGTGGTAGAAATTTGCGCCCTGGAGGCCCTTGTAGCTCAGTTGGCAGAGCGCGTCCTTGGTAAGGACGAGGTCAGCGGTTCAAATCCGCTCGGGGGCTCCACTGGTTTTAGGAATTAACAGGAAAAGACCATGGCGAAGGAGAACTTCCAGAGAAATAAGCCCCACGTCAACGTTGGAACCATTGGCCACGTGGACCATGGGAAATCAACGCTCACGACTGCTATACTGAAAGTGCAGTCGGATCGCGGCCTAGCGCAGTTTAAGTCTTACGCGGACATTACAAAGGGCGGTACCGTCCGCGACGAATCCAAGACGGTGACCATAGCCGTATCGCACGTGGAATACGAGAGCGAAAAACGGCACTATGCCCACGTGGACTGTCCCGGGCACGCGGATTTCGTGAAAAATATGATCACCGGTGCGGCTCAGATGGATGGAGCGATTTTAGTGGTAAGTGCCGCCGATGGACCTATGCCGCAGACCCGCGAGCATATTTTGCTCGCCCGTCAGGTGGGCGTGCCGCGGATCGTTGTCTTTCTAAATAAGGTGGATTTGCTAGACGATCCGGAGCTGTTGGAGTTGGTCGAAATGGAGATTCGCGACCTACTCACTAAATATGAGTTTGATGGGGATAATATTACAGTCATTCGCGGTTCTGCGCTGGCGGCCCTCGAAGGAAAGCCGGAAGGAGTTGCGGCCATTACGGCTCTCCTGGAGGCGATCGATAAGGACATTCCGGAACCACAGCGGGAGGTTGATAAGCCGTTCCTAATGTCCATAGAGGACGTGTTTTCCATTACGGGCCGCGGCACCGTGGCGACCGGTCGCATCGAGCGCGGTATCGTGAAGGTGGGCGATGAGGTGGAGATTGTGGGTCTCGGCGAGGGAGTTCGCAAAACAGTAGCGACTGGCGTAGAGATGTTTAGGAAGCTTCTCGACCAGGGACAGGCCGGCGATAACGTGGGCGTCCTTTTGCGCGGCGTCGAGAAAGATCAGATAGAGCGGGGCCATGTCTTAGCCAAGCCTGGCACCATCAAGCCGCACACCAAGTTCAAGGCGGAAGTGTATGTGCTCTCCAAGGATGAGGGCGGCCGCCATACGCCGTTCCTGAACGGCTATCGGCCCCAGTTTTATTTTCGCACGACGGATGTTACGGGCGTGATTAAGCTGTCGGACGGCGTGGAAATGATGATGCCCGGCGACAACCAGGCCATCGAGGTGGAGCTGCAGAAGCCCATCGCCATGGAAAAGGGGCAGCGCTTTGCCATTCGAGAGGGTGGGCGGACCGTTGGAGCAGGCCGCGTCGTGGAGGTCCTCGTATAGGGGTGAAATTTTTGACTGAGGCAGTGAGGAGTGAAAGAAATTTTTTTATTCTGTGCTTTTCGCTTGCCATCGCCAAAGAGGCGCATTCTGAGATGAGGCTCCAAAATCCTTAAAGGGGAATAGCTCAATTTGGCAGAGCAACGGTCTCCAAAACCGTAGGTTGGGGGTTCGATTCCCTCTTCCCCTGCCAGAGAAGAAAGGCTTAAACGTTGGCAACGGGCATATTGAGAAGGACGGGGCGTTTTCTGTCAGAGACGGCGGGGGAGCTTAGGAAGGTAAGCTGGCCGACCGCCGGCGAGTTTCGTCGCGCTCTGGTCACAGTTCTAGTTGGGGCGGTTTCGCTGGGCCTTTTTGTTAGCGCTGTCGATTTCTCTCTTTTTCAGATGACAAATTTGCTGATGGATCTCGTCCGCTAAGGGGTTTGTACTATGTGCAGTGATTCTGCTTCAGACGAATCTGCCCAAGGCGAGGGCTCCTTTTATTGGTACACTCTGCAGGTCCTTTCAAATTGTGAAGCGAAGGCACAGAAGGCGTTGCGTCTTCGTGCTCGATCGATCGGAGCGGAGAAATGGATTCGTGAAATTCTTTTTCCCGTTGCACTGTTTTGTGAGGTGCGCAATGGGAAAAAAATAACGCGCCAACGAAAGCTCTACCCCGGCTATTTATTTGCCGAGATGGATCTCTACGAGGGCAATGGCGAGCTGCGGCAGGTGCTTTGGCGCCTAATTGCGGAGACGGAGGGCGTTTCCGGGTTTGTTGGCTCCGGACGTCGCCCCACGCCGCTGAAGCAGTCCGAAGTGGATGAGATTCGTGCGCGGGCGGCAACGCAGCAACAGCCCGTGATGTCTAAGAAGTTCTATGAAGTTGGTACGCCTGTGAAAATTACGGATGGTCCGTTTGCCGGATCGAGTGGGGAAGTTGAGAGTTTGGATGAGGAGGCCGGCAGGTTACGGGTCTCAGTCGGTCTTTTTGGTAGGAAGACTCCAGTGGATTTAGAATTTTGGCAAGTTAGCAGAGAGGAGGTCTGACATGGCCGCTCCGAAGAAAAAAATTGTTAAGTTAATCAAACTGCAGCTTCCGGCCGGGGAGGCGAATCCCGCCCCGCCGGTCGGTCCCGCACTCGGATCTGCGGGCGTGAACATCATGGGTTTCTGTAAGGAATTCAATGCCAAGACAAAGGACCAAGTGGGGACGATCATTCCGGTGGTTATCAGCGTCTATGCCGACAAGTCGTTTGACTTCATCATGAAGTCTCCGCCCGCGTCCGTGCTCCTAAGGAAGGCGGCGGGTGTCAAAGGTGGTTCCGGCATGCCCAACAAGACCATCGTCGGATCTGTTACGCGTCAGCAGGTTCGCGAGGTTGCCCAGAAAAAAATGGCAGATTTAAATGCGAACGATGTGGAAGCGGCCATGCGGATGGTGGAGGGAACGGCCCGCAGTATGGGAATCGCTGTAAGAATGGGGGAGAAGACATGAAAAAGCGGAGCAGGCTCTATCGAAAAAATTTGGAAATTATTCAAAGGGAGGGGGGGCCAAGAAAGCCTTCGCTCGGGGAGGCGCTGCAGCATCTGCTAGCGACCGCATCCGCTAAATTCGATGAGACGTTGGAACTATCTCTACATTTGGGCGTAGATCCGAAGCAGGGAGATCAGATGGTGCGCGGCATCGTGCGCTTGCCCCACGGCAGCGGAAAGGCCGTGCGGGTGCTCGTCTTTACGGAATTTCCGGAGGCGGCTAGAGAGGCGGGTGCCGATCACGCGGGCCTATCCGACCTGGTGACTAAAATTCAGGGAGGGTGGAGCGAATTTGATGTGGCAATTGCGACTACGGCGGCCATGCGCGAGGTTCGTTCAATCGCTAAGATTTTGGGCCCGCGTGGGTTGATGCCTAGCCCCAAGGCTGGCACCGTGTCCGACGACGTCGCGGCCGCCGTGCGGGAGGTAAAGGCGGGTCGCTACGAATTTAAAATGGACAAGACCGCAAATCTTTCTCTGGTTCTGGGCAGACGGTCTTTTGGGGTGGACAAATTGCGAGAAAATGCAGTAGCAGCGGCAGGGGAGGTCGAGCGGATTTGTCCGGCAGCTGTCCGAGGTGGCCGCTACATTCTTTCAGCCACGCTGAGTTTTACCATGGGCCCCGGAGTGTCCGTGGAGTGGAGCCAATTGCTGCAAGTCGCCTGATGCGGAAGGGTTTGTCATGCGTAAGGAAAAGAAGTTTTTAGTGAACGAAGCGTTCGGATGGATGGCTGGGTCGGACTATGTGCTTTTGGCTGCCTTTAATCGACTGACCGTTGCCGATGTCGCAGTCTTACGCAAAAGACTCAGAGAAAAGGGCGCGATGTACCATGTGGTAAAAAATTCCGTTCTACGTCTGGCTGCGCGGGAGCGGGGCTTGCCGGATTTTGCGGCGGATGCACTTCGAGGAGCGACGGCAATTGTTACGGGCGACGGGGACCCCTCCAATGTGGCGAAAGTGTTGCAAGAGTTCATGGATGACAAGGAGCGGGAGGATAGGCTGAAGTTAAAGTGCGGCGTTCTGGACGGACGGCTAATGAGCGCGGAAAATTTGGCAAGTCTTGCGAAGTTGCCGTCTCTTGCCGAATTGCGCGCCCGATTTTTGGCGCTTCTGCAGGCTCCGGCGCAGAATTTCCTTATGACGTGTGATGCGGCCCTGCAGGGACTATTGCGGGTGCTGTCGGCGTACGCGACGAAGGGACAAACGGGCTAGGCAGGGAATTGTGTTTCTTAAACGGCGAAGTCTAATGGCTTTCCGCCTTTTTTAGCTCAGGAGGTGAATGATGGCAAAGGTTACAAAAGAAGAGGTTATAGAGTGGCTCGGCGGGCAGTCGGTGATTGAAATTGCGGCGCTTGTAAAGGAGCTCGAAGAGAAGTGGGGTGTTAGTGCGGCCG
This sequence comes from Puniceicoccales bacterium, assembly GCA_031258995.1. Taxonomy (GTDB): domain Bacteria; phylum Verrucomicrobiota; class Verrucomicrobiia; order Opitutales; family JAIRLM01; genus JAIRMB01. The sequence continues at coordinate 41,527 of JAIRMB010000061.1, read as the reverse complement.
CTCCGGTTGCCGTCGCTGCGGCTACTTCGGCAACGGCGGAAGCTCCGGTCGAAGAGCAGACGGAATTTTCTGTCCTTCTTCTGTCCGCTGGTGAGAGTAAGATTAACGTCATTAAAGAGATCCGTGCAATCACTGGCCTGGGACTCATTGAAGCGAAGGCCGTCGTTGAAGGTGCCCCAAAGGCAGTTAAAGAAGGTATAGCGAAGGCAGAGGCGGAGGAAATAAAGAAGAAGTTAGAGGCCGTTGGCGCAAAGGTCGAGTTAAAGTAGCCATGATGGTGCGTGAAACTTCGTCGGTTTCAATGAAATGTAGAAGAATTGTGCCCTGCGATGGAACAGGTGGGGCACGTTGTTAGTGGAGTGGACTATGTCTGAGCGTACGCATTTTGGAAAATTGAGCGAAGCGATTGCTGCGCCGGATTTTATTAAGATACAGCTTGATTCTTTTCGCGAATTTTTGCAGGCGGACATAGCTCCGGGGAAGCGACGAAATTCCGGTCTGCAGAGTGTATTCTTAGATTCTTTTCCTATCGAAAGTTACGACGGCCGCTGCCGATTAGAATTTCTTTCCTATCGCTTGGCGAAGCCAAAATTTCCTGAAGATTTTTGTCTACGGGAAGGAATAACCTACGGGGTCGGGCTGTACGTAACGCTTCGCCTAACGGAGGATGCCATTAATCGGGAAGAGGAAGTATTTTTTGGCGAAATTCCCACAATGACTCTGCGCGGATCCTTCATCGTCAATGGCGCCGAGCGAGTTATTGTCAGTCAGTTGCATCGAACTTCGGGGGTCAGTTTTGAGGCCAGCGAGCACGTGAGTGGGAAGAAGCTCTTTGTGTCGCGGATTATACCCGACCGGGGTGTGTGGATTGAAATGCAGTTCGATCCCTATGATCTTGTCTATGTGTACCTGGATCGCCGTCGCCGTCGCCGTAAATTTCTCGTTACAACGCTTTTGCGGGCACTGGGCTATGGGGCGGATCAGGAAATTTTGGAGCTTTTTTACGACGTGCGGCAGACGTCCGTTGATTGGCTGCTGGAGCAGACAGAACTCTCTTCCTACGTTTTAGCGGACGACGTCATAGATGCTCGACAGGGAATTGTCCTCGCGCGGACCTATGACATGGTCACCCGCACTGTGCTGCAAACATTTGTGCAAGCTGGCGTTAAAGAATTGAAGGTTGTCGACATTTCTCTCGATAACGGCCTGCTGATCCGCACGCTCAAGCGCGATGCGACGCGGAATGTGGACGAAGCGCTCTACGAGATTTACATGCGCCTTCGTCCGGGAGAGCCGCCAACTATCGCCAACGCACAAGCGCTTTTACGGAGATTATTTCGCGATGCGCGGCGCTATGATCTGGGCCGAGTTGGCCGCTATAAACTCAATCAGAAGCTCGGCTTAAGACGAGATCCGGAGGATCGGCTAATCTCTGTTGAGGACATTGTCGCATCTTTGAAGTTTCTCTTTCAAATACGGTTGGGGCACAGAGATGTTGACGACATCGACCATCTTGGAAACCGCCGCGTGCGGGCCGTCGGAGAGCTCATTGCAAATCAGTGTCGCGCGGGACTTGCCAGGCTGGAACGCCACACGCGCGAATGCATGAGCCTCTATGATCAAAGTGTGGATTCCATTACGCCGCAAAAACTTGTTAATCCTAAGCTATTTTTAGCGACCATTCGAGACTTTTTTGCCCGCAGCCAATTGTCCCAACTTATGGATCAAATCAATCCTCTATCGGAGCTTACCCATAAGCGGCGCATATCTGCCTTGGGTCCTGGCGGATTGAGCCGTGATCGCGCGGGACTCGATGTGAGAGATGTGCATACCTCCCACTACGCCCGCATTTGCCCCATTGAATCTCCAGAAGGTCCTAACGTTGGTCTAATTAATTCGTTAAGTAGTTATGCTGTACTTAGTGAATTCGGCTTCATCGAGGCCCCCTATCGCATTGTGAAGAAGGGACGCGTTTCCGAAACGGTTGCGTATTTGAATGCTGACGAAGAAGAAGATTGTAAAATCGCGCAAGTTGATGCGAAAATCGACGGCAGCGGAAAGTTGATTGGACCCGTTGCGGTTCGCTATCGCGATAAGGTTTTGGAGGTGGATCCGTCCGAAGTGACGCACATGGACGTTTCTTCGCGTCAGTTGGTATCCGCTACGACGAGTCTTATTCCGTTTTTGGAGCACGATGACACTACTCGGGCATTGATGGGTGCTAACATGCAACGGCAGGCGGTTCCTCTCATTGTTCCAGAGGCGCCGGTCGTAGGAACTGGCGTGGAGGCAAAAATTGCCCAGGACTCGCGGGCGGTAGTGCGGGCGGCTTGCGACGGCGTAGTTGCTTACGTCGACGCACGCAACGTAGTAGTAACGGAAGACGGCAAGCTTCCCGAAGATTTTGATCTGCACGGCGTTGTGGAGGATGATGTCCACGTTTATCGGCTGCAAAAATTCTTACGCACGAATGCGGGAACTTCTTTTACGCAAATACCGCGCGTGAGACACGGGCAGAAAGTGATAACTGGACAACTTCTTGCCGATGGGGCTTCTACGGAAGGCGGCGAGCTGGCCCTTGGCAAAAATGTTCTTGTGGCCTTCATGCCGTGGAATGGGTACAATTTCGAAGACGCTATTCTGCTAAGTGAACGTATGCTGAAAGATGACGTATTTACTTCGCTGCACATCGAAGTATTTGAATCCGTCGCCCGTGATACAAAGCTGGGACAGGAAGAAATTACGCGGGACATTCCAGGCGTTGGCGACGAAGCGTTACGTAATCTTAACAGAGATGGCGTGATTCGCATCGGCGCAAAGGTGCGGCCTGGAGATATTCTCGTTGGGAAAATTACTCCGAAGAGTGAGACGGATCTTGCTCCGGAGGAAAAACTTTTGCGCGCAATCTTTGGCGAAAAGGCTGCGGATGTGAAGGATTCGTCGCTATTGGCTCCTTCTGGCTGCTATGGCATCGTCATGGACACAAAGACCCCTGGCGGAGATCAGCAGGATCGTGATCGGCTCTCCAGCGCCGACATTCGCAGGCAAACCAAAAAGGTCCAGGAAGACTATCGCAGAGAAATCGATGGAATTCGTGAATCTCTTGCCGAAGCTCTTTCTAACATCCTGCTGGGCGAGAAAATACCTCTTGACATCACGAATTCCGAAACGGGTGAGGTGATCATTCCCGCCAATCGAAAAATTACGAAAACCTTCCTTCGCCGATTGGCGACCGTGGCGGACAAGATCCACGTCGATGAGTCCCCCGTAAAAATCAAAATCGATGACATCGTTGCCGCATTTCAGCGGAAGTTTGCTCAGGCGGAAGGTGAGCGGCAGTCGCAGCTGCGACTCGCGGAAGCGGGAAATTACGACGAAGATGGCGTCATAAAAAGTGTCCGTGTCTATGTGGCGACGAAGCGCAAAATTCAGGTGGGTGACAAAATGGCGGGACGCCACGGCAACAAGGGAATTGTGTCACGCATTGTGGCGGAAGAAGATATGCCGTTTTTGCCCGATGGAACACCTATAGATGTGGTGCTGAATCCACTCGGCGTCCCGGGGCGAATGAATGTGGGGCAGGTGCTAGAGACGCACCTCGGTTGGGCTTGCAAAATCTTGGGCATGAAGGTGGCGACTCCCGTTTTTGACGGTGCTTCCGAGGAGGAAATTTTGGAAAAAATTCGCGCGGCTGGCCTGCCAGAATCCGGTAAAACCTATCTCTATGACGGCTGTACGGGCGAGCGCTTCGATCAGCAAGTTTGCGTGGGCTGCATGTATATGATGAAGCTCAATCATTTGGTCGCAGACAAGATTCATGCGCGTGCCGTGGGGCCCTACAGCCTTATTACGCAGCAGCCGCCGGGAGGAAAGGCGCAGTATGGCGGCCAGCGCTTTGGCGAAATGGAAGTTTGGGCTCTGCAAGCCTATGGCGCCGCTAATTCGCTGCAGGAGTTTCTAACTGTCAAATCGGACGATGTGCAAGGTAGGACAAATACCTACAAGGCAATGATTAAAGGGGATAGAACATTAAACGCCGGAATGCCGCAGTCCTTTAACGTGCTCGTCAAGGAAATGCAAGCTCTTGGCTTGGACGTGCGGTTCAATCGGGAGCGGCAGGCGGATGATCGGGAGCGCTTCAGTTAGACGTGCAAGAATTACCATCGCCCGGAATTATAAAAATGAATGAGCAAGAAGCGAAAGAAATCCTTGGCCTAGGGTCGGAGAATACCTTTGACAGCGTGAGTCTTTCCATCGCATCGCCTGACACGATTCGATCCTGGTCCCGCGGGGAAATCAAAAATCCAGAAACGATTAACTATCGTACTTTCCGACCGGAATTTGGGGGTCTTTTTTGTCAACGCATCTTTGGGCCCGTACGCGACTACGAGTGTGCTTGCGGCAAATATAAGCGGCTAAAATACAAAGATGTTCTCTGCGAGCGGTGTGGCGTTGAAGTAATTCAGTCCCGCGTGCGACGGGAACGCATGGGGCACATCGAACTGGCCGTTCCAGTGGCGCATATTTGGTTTTTTAAAAACCTGCCTAGTCGCCTTGCTCTGTTTTTGGACATGAGCATGCGGGACTTGGAGCGCGTGATCTATTATGAGGCCTATGTTGTCGTCGATCCAGGATCTAGCTCTTTGGAGCAGAAGCAATTGCTTTCTGAGGCGGAATATCTGCGAGCCATGGAGGAATTTGGCGATGATGCCTTTTCGGCCGAAATGGGTGCCGGAGCACTGCGAAAAATTTTGGAAACTATGGATCTTGTGAATTGCGCCGACGAGCTGGAAAATGCGATGCGCGTTACGAGATCGAAACAAGTGAAAAAAAAGTTAGCCAGACGACTAAAGCTCGTTTCAGCATTCCTTCAGAGCGGTTCGGCGCCCCAGTGGATGATTTTACAAAATTTAGCCGTCATTCCGCCGGACCTCCGTCCGCTCGTCCCGTTGGATGGGGGTCGCTTCGCCACTAGCGATTTAAATGATCTCTATCGCCGCGTGATTAATAGAAATAATCGATTGAAAAGTCTAATGCAACTGAAGACGCCGGACGTAATCGTTCACAATGAGATGCGCATGTTGCAGGAGGCTGTGGATGCACTCTTCGACAATGGTCGTCTCGCGCGCCCCATATCGGGAACGGGCAATAGACCCCTCAAGTCTTTGAGTGACATGTTAAAAGGTAAGCAGGGGCGTTTTCGTCAAAATCTTCTCGGCAAACGGGTCGATTACAGCGGCCGGTCCGTTATCGTCATCGGCCCCAATCTGAAATTGCATCAGTGTGGGCTTCCGAAAAAGATCGCGCTAGTCCTCTTTGAGCCTTTTATTATCCGCCGCTTAAAAGAATTAGGGTTTGTCCATACGGTTTGGAGCGCACGGAAGCTTATTGAAAAGCAGGCGCCGGAAATTTGGGATATTCTGGAAGAGGTCATGCGCGGCCATCCCGTCCTTCTTAATCGCGCCCCCACACTGCACCGTCTGTCTATCCAGGCTTTTGAGCCTACATTGATCGAAGGAGAGGCAATTCATCTTCATCCACTTGTGTGTACCGCGTTTAATGCGGACTTCGATGGAGACCAGATGGCTGTCCATGTGCCCCTCTCCATCGAGGCCGTAATGGAATGCAAATTGTTAATGATGTCCACTTTAAACATTTTTTCCCCTTCCAGCGGGAAGCCCATCATGACCCCATCCCAGGATATTGTGATGGGAATTTACTATTTGACTGCCCAGTCGCGTCCGCAACCGGCCGGAGATCAACATCTTCCTCTAATGACCGATAAGGAAGAGGTGCTCCTTGCCTATGGGGAGCGACGACTTTCGAAGCATAGTTGGATCGCCTTGCGCAATCCCGATCGCGGCAAAACGACCTGCTATGGAGATTCGCAATCGCGGGTAATCCGAACGACCGTTGGGCGGGTCATTTTTAATTCCGTTCTCCCGGAGCAAATTGGGTTTATTAACGCACCCGTTGGGAAGGCGAAATTGAGCGAACTCATCATGTCCGCCTATCGAACTGTCGAACGGCAGTCCCTTGTCGTTCTTTTGGACAATCTTAAAGATGTTGGCTTTCAAATGGCCATGGAGTCGGGAGCCTCTATTGGCATTAGGGACATGATTGTTCCGGAAAGTAAGCCACATGTCGTAGAATCTGCGCGAAAGCGCGTTGCAGAAGTAAATCGCCAGTTTGCGAAGGGAATTATCACGGAAGGCGAGCGCTACAATAAAATCGTCGACATATGGACTGGAGCTACCGATGAGGTCGCGAATGAAGTATTTTCGTCATTAAGCAGTAACGATGGGCGCGAAGAAATGAACCCCATCTACCTCATGATGGATTCGGGCGCGCGCGGAAATCGCCAACAGGTGCGCCAGCTGTGCGGAATGCGGGGCCTTATGGCGAAGCCGTCCGGTGAAATTGTTGAGCGGCCCATTCTTGCCTCCTTCCGAGAGGGGCTATCGGTCCAAGATTATTTCACATCCACCCACGGCGCACGAAAAGGTCTTGCGGATGTAGCACTTAAAACTGCAGACGCCGGCTATATGACCCGGAAGCTCTGCGACGTGGCCATGGATTGTGTCATTGTTTGCGCGGACGACGGTAACCGCAATGGCGTGTGGAAGCAGGCCCTCATGGAGGGCGATCAGGAAATTATTTCCTTAGAGGACCGCATTACGGGGCGCTGTAGCAGCGATGACATTTTTAATCCGAACGATTTAAGTGAGCTTCTGGTTGGAAGTGGTCAGTTAATTACGGCCGATGTGGCCCGCCGAATTCAGGAACTCGGCATCAATCGGGTAAAGATTCTTTCTCCTCTGACGCACATGGGTCGTCACGGGATTCCGGCAAATGCTTACGGCATAGACCTTTCTACTAATCGCATGGCGGAAGCGGGCATGGCGGTGGGCATTATCGCCGCCCAATCCATAGGCGAGCCGGGTACGCAGCTCACTATGAAAACTTTTCATATCGGCGGGGCGGCTAATCAGCTTCTCAAACAGCCCCAGTACCGGGCCCGTACCTCAGGGCGGGTGCGTTGGGAGGGTCTACGTAATGTGCAAACGCCGAGTGGGGGCACCATTGTACTCAATAAGACCGGTTTCATCCGTCTGTTGGATGAGAGCGAGCGGGAAATCGAATCCTTCGGAGTTGTTGTTGGTTCCGTGCTGTTTGCTCGCGATGGCGAATGGGTAAAGAAGGATCAACTTTTGGCGGCCTGGGATCCCCATCACGTGCCGATTTTATCAGAAAAAGCTGGGTGTGTGCGTTTTCGAGACGTAATTCCTGGCGTAACGGTTCGGCGAGATACGGATGGCGGTGGAGGTGCAACGATCGTTGTCATTGAGCACAAAGATGATTTGAGTCCTTGCGTGGAAATTCATTCCGATATGGGCGGAGAAGAGCGTGCGATTGCCGCCTATCCCATTCCGGCCGGAGCGCAAATTGCAGTCCGGGAAGGCGATGATGTGGAAGCCGGTGCGCTATTGGCGAAGACAGCCCGCTCCGCTGCAAGAACGCAAGACATTACGGGAGGTTTACCCCGCGTAGCCGAATTGTTTGAAGTTCGTCGACCAAAGGATGTTGGCGAGATGGTGAAAATTAGCGGAATTGTGTCTATCGGAGGGATTTTGCGCAACAAGCGGCGTGTGATTGTAACGGATCAAGAGACGGGGCAAAAGGAAGAACATTTCGTTCCGACATCTAAACAAATCGTTGTGCATGAAGGTGATTTTGTGGTTAAGGGCCAGCTGCTTTCCGATGGTGCCGTCGATCCGCACGACATGTTGGAAATTTTAGGCATTCATGCGACCTTTGAATATTTGCTCTGCGAAATTCAAAAAGTCTATCGCACTCAAGGTGTTATCATAAATGACAAGCATGTGGAAATTATATTGGCCCGCATGCTCAGACGAGTCCGCATCGTTGCGCCGGGAGATTCCGATTTTCTCTGGGGCGATCAACTCGACGGCTGTGATCTGCAAGAAATTAATCAGAAAATTGTAGAAGCGGGCGGTCAGCCGGCGGAAGCGGAGCCCGTTCTGTTGGGAATTACCAAAGCTTCGCTGGAAACGAACAGCTTTCTTTCTGCCGCCTCTTTCCAGGAAACGACTCGGGTGCTAACCGATGCGGCAACCCTATTCCGTACCGATCCATTGCGAGGATTTAAGGAAAATATTATCATGGGCCACCACATTCCAGCCGGCACTGGATTGCCTAAGTATCGTAAACTTAGGCCAGTGCTCCTTGTGCGCGACAGCGAAGATTATTTGGCGATGCCGACAAAAACTTTTGGCGAAGAGGATCTTATCGTGGAGTTGGAGGAGACAGGCGAAATCGCCGAAATTTAGGCGTTTTTTTGAGAAAAAATGTTTGCCACGCCATTCTGCGGTGCTTTCTACGGAGCGGTAGGGTGTTCTAAGGACAGGGAAGTATGCCGACAATCAATCAGCTGATACGAAATCCACGGCGGGCCGTCCGCGTAAAGTCTAAGTCGCCGGCGCTTGTCCGCTGTCCCTTTCGCCGCGGCGTCTGTGTGCAGGTTACGACGCGCACGCCTAAAAAGCCAAATTCCGCCATTCGTAAGGTGGCGAAGGTGCGACTAACGACTGGGAGCGAAGTGATTGCCTATATTCCCGATGAAGGGCATTCTCTGCAGGAGCATAGCATTGTTCTTTTGCGGGGAGGGCGCGTGAAGGATTTGCCCGGCGTGCGCTACCACGTCGTTCGAGGCGCTCTCGATTGTAATGGCGTAGAGAAACGTCGCCGCAGTCGGTCGAAATACGGCGTAAAACGACCGAAGGCCAAAAAGTAAGCAGTAGGAGAAAAAACATGTCTCGTCGCCATAGAACGCAGAAGCGGTCCGTCGCACCGGATGCGAAGTTCCAAAGTGCCATCATTGGTCAGTTGATCAATATGGTTACGCGCTGTGGAAAAAAATCCGTGGCTCGGCGCATCGTCTACGGTGCCATCGAGCGGGCCAGTGAAAAGTTAGCCAAAGGCGATCCCGTCGAGATTTTATTGACTGCGGCAGAGAATGTTCAGCCAAAATTGGAAGTAAAGAGTCGGCGGGTGGGGGGGGCGACCTATCAGGTGCCCGTCGAAGTGCCCTACGCGCGCCAACAGACTTTGGCTTTCCGTTGGCTCATTGGCTTTGCCAAAGTGCGCAAAGGAATGGGGATGGAGGAAGCTTTGGCGTTAGAGATCATTGATGCGCATAATAATACTGGACTCGCCGTAAAAAAACGTGAGGACGTGCATAAAATGGCGCAAGCTAATCGGGCCTTTGCCCATTTCAATTGGTGATAGAGCGCTATTGCAAAGAAAAAGAGGGCGGTGTTGTGGCGCAGCAGGATTCCAGTAGAAATTCTCCGGATCGTAAGTATACGCTTGAGCGTACGCGTAACATTGGAGTTGCCGCCCATATAGATGCGGGGAAAACGACCACAACTGAGCGTATTCTGTTCTATACGGGGGTTATTCATAAGGTCGGAGAAGTTCATGATGGCACGGCTGTTACAGATTGGATGGAGCAGGAGCGGGAGCGAGGTATTACTATTACGTCGGCGGCCATTTCTTGTGGGTGGACGGCGAAATATGGGAATTTTGCCGGCATCCCTCACCGTATTAACATCATCGATACGCCCGGCCATGTGGATTTTACGGCAGAGGTGGAGCGCTCCCTCCGCGTGCTGGATGGCTGTGTGGCAGTTTTTTGTGCGGTGGCGGGCGTGCAGCCGCAGTCGGAAACAGTTTGGCGGCAGATGGATAAGTATCGCGTTCCCCGCATTGCCTTTATCAACAAGATGGACCGCACGGGCGCGAATTTTTTAGGTGCCGTCGATGATATTCGCAAAAAATTGGGCGGTAATGCGCATCCACTTTTTTTAAATGTGGGCTCGGAGGAAAATTTTACCGGCCTTATTGATTTAGTCCGCATGCGGGCCTACATTTACGATGAAACCGATAAGGAGGGGATTCGTTTCCAGGACGTAGAGGTACCGGCAGATGAGATGGAGCGCGCGCGCCGCTTTCGCATGGACTTAGTTGAAACTCTCATTGATTCTGATGACGCTCTCGCAGAGAAGTATCTCGAGGGTGCCGAAGTGAGCGAGGAGGAACTGCGGCGGGCCATTCGCAGTGCAACCATTTCCTTAAATTTTGTCGGTGTTATCCCCGGAAGTGCGTTCAAAAATCGGGGCGTGCAGATGGTGGTGGATGCCATTGTAGACTATCTTCCAAATCCGTGTGATCTTCCTCCGGTTTCAGGATTTAAAGATGATGGCGCAGCGGTTAGTGTTGAGCCCGGCGATGGTGAAAAGATGGCAACGCTCGCCTTCAAAATTGCTCATGATCCCTATGTAGGTAAACTGGTTTTCTGTCGTGTCTATGCCGGTCAGCTGAAAAAGGGGGAAGTCGTCTACAACTCGCGTACGCGTAAGACGGAGCGCGTCAGTCGTCTTGTTGTTATGAAGGCGGACCAGCGGGAAGACATCGATGTAGCCTATTCTGGCGATATTTGTGCCGTAGTAGGAGTTAAGTCTGTTGTGACTGGCGATACGTTGTGTGACAAAGACTGGGACATCCGGTTGGAGCCGCCCACCTTTCCGGAGCCGGTCATCAGCATGTCCATCGAGCCTAAGTCGAAGGCCGATCAGGAAAAACTTTCCCTCGCCCTGCGACGCCTCGCGGAAGAGGATCCCACCTTCCGCATTTCATCCGAAGCAGAAACAAAGCAGACATTGATCTCCGGTATGGGAGAGTTGCATTTGGATATTATTCGCGACCGACTGTTTCGAGAGTTTAAAGTGGAGGCGACCGCGGGAAAGCCAAGAATCGCTTATCGCGAAACAATTACCGTGCGAGCGGAAGGCGAGGGAAAGTTCATTCGCCAATCCGGTGGCCGCGGACAGTATGGCCATGCGGTTATCGTGTTAGAGCCGACGGAAAAAGGCAGTGGAGTGCAAGTCGTTAGTGAAATTGTGGGGGGAGTTATTCCTAAGGAATACATAAAACCGGTAGAGGATGGCATCTTGGAGGGGGCGCAGGGCGGCGTTTTGGCCGGCTACCCTGTCGTCGACTTTACTGCCCGCATCATAGATGGCAGTTTTCATGAAGTGGACTCCTCCGAGTTGGCCTTCAAAATGGCAGGGATTTTCGGCTTTAAAGAGGCAATGCGCAAAGCTCAACCCATTCTGTTGGAGCCCATAATGAAGGTGGAAGTGGCGATGCCGGAGGAGCACCAGGGCGATGTCGTCGGGGATCTGAATCGTCGCCGCGGGCAAATTCAAAATATGGACAACAAGGGTGGACTTTGTGCGGCCATTGCTTTTGTTCCGTTAGAGGCGATGTTTGGCTACGCGACCGACGTGCGTTCACTGTCGAAAGGCAGAGCGTCCTACTCGATGGAGCCGTCTCACTTCGCGCAGGTGCCTCAGTCGGTTTTGGATAAAATATTGGAACATTCCGTAAAAACGGCGGCGCGGTCGATTTAGTTGGTGGTTGGGTGTAGATGACAAAATAGTTGGGGACGCGTGGTATTATGGCACAGCAAAAAAAACGACAGAAAATTCGAATACGCGTTCGCGGCTTTGATCACCGCCTCGTCGATCGAGCATCGATGGATATCGTGGAAACGGTGAAGCGGTCCGGGACCTGCGCCGTTGGGCCGATTCCCATGCCCACGTGGATCGAAAAATTTTCTGTAAATCGCTCGCCCCATAAAGATAAAAAGTCAGCTGAGCAATTTGAAGTGCGGACGCATAAAAGGATGATTGACATCGTGGATCCAAATGCCGACACCATGGCCGCCCTAAAAAGGGTGAACTTGCCGTCTGGCGTGGAAATTACCGTTTCTGTTTAAATTTGATGTGGCGATATAAAGGGAGAGGACGTGCGTTGTTTGGGTTGTTGCCATGGAAGAAAAAAAGAGAGCAATTCTGCTGTTCGGTCGTAAATTAGGCATGACCCGGGTAAACGACGTTCTAGGAAATGCCGTCGTGACAACCGCGATTCACGTTAATCCTTGTACGGTTGTGCAGTTGCGTACGCTGGAAAGAAATGGCTACTCGGCCGTTTCGATTGGTGCAGAGCCGACTAGATCGTTTCGGCTTTCCCGTGCGGAAAATGGTCACTTCGCCAAAAACGGTTGTAAACCTCACAAAATTCTCCGAGAGATCCGCGTCTCAGACAGTGAAAAGTACAAGCCCGGAGAAATTCTAGATCTATCACTACTGCAAGAAGGACAGCTAATAGACGTCGTCGGCGTAACGAAAGGTCGTGGATTCCAGGGAGTTATGAAACGACATGGTTTTAGCGGTGGTCCCGCTAGTCATGGTTCTATGTTTCATCGCCGTGGCGGATCCTATGGACAGCGGGAGGAGCCTGGGCGCATCTATCCTGGAAGGAAAATGCCCGGCCGCATGGGAGGAGAAAGACGTACTACGCAAAATCTTAAGATTGCGCGCATCTATGCAGATCGGGGATTGTTTTTTGTGCGCGGGAGTGTGGCCGGTGCCAACGGTGGGCTTCTTATGATTCGTACGGCTAAAAAGGGGTAGGTGCGGTGGAAGTGGAGTGTTTTGAGTCGGATGGTTCTTCTTGCGGACGGAAGGAGGTTGCCTTGCTGCCGATCGATACGAAGCGGATAGATCCGCTTCTGCGGTCGGTGCTGCTTGCCTATCAGTCCAATTCTCGCCAGGGGGACGCGCGAACAAAATCGCGGGCGAACGTAAGCGGTTCCGGAAGAAAGCCGTATCGACAAAAAGGAACGGGGATGGCGCGCCATGGTGAAAAGAGGAGCCCCATTTGGCGTGGCGGCGGTGTCGTATTCGGTTCGCAGACGAAAAATTATGAGATAAAGATTAATAAAAAGATGCGCAAAAAGGCGCTCGTGAGCAGCTTATCCGTGAAGGCCGCCGAAGGCCGTCTGCTGGTTATTAAAAATTTTTCGCTTGCCGAGCCAAGGACCCGTGCAGCAAAAACACTCTTGCAGAATATGAAGTTAGCCGAAGGAGGAGTTCTGTTGGTCGATGATCGATTCGATCGAAATATGTTGTTGGCCGTCCGAAACATACCCGACGTTTATGTGGTAGAAGCGGGGACGTTGAACGCTTTAGACGTATGCGCTGTTTCCCGTGTTGTCGCAACCGAGAGCGCATTGGAGTCTGTTTTAGCTCGCACCAATCTTTTGAATTCAGTGGGATGAAAATGGGCCATACGTGCAGTATATTGAAGGTTTTTCGGTTGACGGAAAAAGCCAGTTTTCTTTCCGCTACGAAAAATTGTTTTACGTTCGAAGTAGACGGTAGCGCTTCGAAGCAGCAGATCATGCGAACCGTCTGGCAGACATTTGGTCTTCGTCCCGTGGGGGTAAGGACACTGGTGCAGAAGGGCAAGCTGAAACGCCACCGCTCGTCGCGCAAGAGTAAACCTACTATGATTCGACGACCAGCAGTGCGTAAAGCATTTGTGTTGTTTCGTTCCGGGGACAAGATTGAGATTCTCTAGGATTTTCGCCCATGGCCATCATTTTTTGCAATCCGGTTACGTCAGGCTGCCGTTTTAAAGCAATCGGCAGATCGGCGGTTTCTGCCGTGCGGCCGTTTCGCTCTCTCGTCGATAAGAGGAGAAGGTGTCGATCGGATGGGCGTAACTGCTATGGCCGGATTACAATGCGAAGGCGTGGGGGAGGGCACGGTCGCCTTCTGCGTATTTTGGACTATAGGCGCGATAAAATTGATGTGCCTGCGCGCGTGCAGTCTATTGAATATGACCCGAATCGTTCGTGCCATATTGCCCTTTTGGCCTATGCCGACGGCGAAAAGCGCTATATTCCCGCGCCGCAGAATTTACCGGTGGGCTCTGTCGTCCGGAGTCTCAATGAAAAGCCAGATGATTTTACCGCTGGCCTTGCCCTTCCTCTTGTTCTGATTCCGTTGGCTATGCCGGTCCATTGCGTGGAATTGCTACCCGGGAAGGGGGCGCAGCTGGTGCGCGGTGCGGGCACTTCTGCGCAAGTTCTTGCCGTCGAATCGGGGCGGGCTACCTTGAAGTTGCCGAGTGGCGAAATTCGTCATGTGGATGCCCGCTGTAGGGCGACCATCGGCGTACTTAGCAATGGTGAGCACAATCAGCAGTCCCTAGGTAAAGCTGGTCGTAGCCGTTGGCTAGGGCTCCGCCCTCGCGTGCGTGGAGTTGCCATGAATCCCGTTGATCATCCCATGGGCGGAGGTGAGGGACGTACGTCCGGCGGCGGTCATCCCGTTTCGCCGTGGGGGCAGTTGGCGAAGGGCTTACCGACGCGCAAGCGAAGGAAAAATTCAGATGCGACGATTTTAGTGCGGCGCAGTGGTAGAAAGATGAAACGGAGGTAATTTAGAGATGGGTCGTTCCACTAAGAAAGGATTTTACGCAGATCCCCCGCTAATGGCCAAGATTGATCTTGCCGCGCGAAGCGGATCGCATAAGCCGATCCGCACGTGGTCGCGGCGATCGACTGTGACGCCGGATTTTGTTGGTCTGAATTTTGAGGTGCATAACGGGAAGACGTTTTTGTTGGTTCGTGTGACGGAGAATATGGTGGGCCACAAGCTCGGAGAATTCGCTCCAACTCGCACTTTTAAGGGACATAATCCGCATACGCAAAAGTAGAATATTTCGCAAACTCCATGAAATACAAAGCTACAGCATTTACCGTGCGCGTGTCGCCGCCGAAGTTGCGCCAGGTCGCCCGCGTCCTCCGTGGCAGATCCGCCAGGGATGGCCGTGATCTTTTGCGTTTTATTCCTCGCAAGCCGGCACGAATGATAGAGAAAGTGCTGCGTAGTGCCATTGCGAACGCAGAGAATAATGCAAATGTTGCGGAAGAGCATTTACTGATTGACAGTGTAATTATTGAAGAAGGTGTAACAATGAAACGACACATTCCGGCAGCAAAAGGTTCCGCCCATCCAATTCGTAAGCGGACCAGCCATATCCGCGTAATCCTCGCCGATCGACAGGTATAGCACCATGGGGCAAAAGGTTAATCCAATTAGCTTCCGGCTGGGCGTCCAGCGGAATTGGCAGTCGCGCTGGTACGGCGATAAAAAATCCTACTCGATTTGGATCTATGAGGATTTCATTATTCGCCAATTTCTTTTTAAGCAGCTACGCTTTGCTTCGGTAGCCAAAGTTTTCATAGAAAGAGCTGGGGGAAAAATTCGCATCAAAATTCATACCCCTCGTCCCGGCGTAGTTTTGGGCCGGAAGGGACAAGAATTGGAGCTTTTGTGCTCAAAATTGAAGAAGAAAATTGGAAGTGACGTTCTTATTGATGTGCAAGAAATAAAAAAACCGGAATTAGTTGCCCGGCTGGTCGCGGAGGGTGTTGCCTCTCAGTTGGAGAGACGCATTCCCTTCCGCAGAGCGATCAAAAAAGCTGTGCAGCTTTCCATGGCCGCTGGGGCGCAAGGTGTGAAAATTCAATGTTCCGGCCGCCTCGGCGGAGCGGAGATTGCTCGGACGGAGTCGCGGCGTGACGGCAGCATGCCGTTGCATGAATTGCGAAAAGAAATTGACTATGCGTTGGTTGTGGCCGAGACAACTTACGGGACAATTGGAGTAAAATGCTGGTTGAGCCTTTGTTCTCAGGAGCGAGAATCATTTCAATTGCAGCAGTCTGGCGGCGGGTTAGTTCGAACGGAAAGGTAGGTAGAGATGGCGAGTTTATTGCCAGCAAATGTGAAGTTTCGAAAGGTACACAAAGGGCGCAATCGGCATCGGGCGACGAGCGGGTCTGTGCTTTCTTTCGGGGATTTTGGCATTCAGGCCTTAGAGCGGGGCCTTTTGAGTGCGTCTCAGCTCGAGGCAGCCCGCGTGGCCATCAATCGGCACTTGAAGCGTAGGGGCAAGGTTTGGATGCGAGTGTTTCCGCAGAAGCCGGTTACGCGCAAGCCGGCGGAGACACGCATGGGCCAAGGAAAAGGGGCGGTGGAATTTTGGGCGGTAGTGGTGCGGCCGGGGAATGTGCTGTTTGAGGTTTCCGGCGTTTCTCCGACTTTAGCTCGCGAGGCAATGAGGCTTGCCGACGGCAAAGTGCCATTCGAGTGCCGTTTTTTATCGCGCGAAGAACGGGAGCGATTTTGACATGAAGGCAAAAGAATTCAGATCGTTTTGCGATGAGGATTTGATCGGGCGACTAAATGAACGACGTAATGAATTGTTACGCCTGCATTTACGCCGTCGTTCCGGACCGACTGAAAAGCATCACCAATTTCCTTTGCTTCGGCGTGACATTGCCCGAATTGAAACAATTCTACGGGAGAGAGCCCAAAAGGGATAGGGTGCGGTCATGAATATTAATGGACGAAAATTTAGAAAATCTTTAATAGGTGAGGTGACTAGTCGCTCTGGAGATAAAAGCGTGAAGGTTTCTTATTTTTATAAGGGGCCGCACTCTAGGTATTTGAAAGAAGTGAAGCGGAGGACGGTGGTCTATGCCCATGACGAAAATAACGGTTGCTCCGTCGGAGATCGTGTGAAGATAGTGGAAACAAGGCCATTTAGCCGGCTAAAGCGTTGGCGGGTTGCATCAATACTTTAGGAAGTGCCATTGGGAGCGGTGTTATGATTCAGCAAGAGAGCGTATTAGATGTTGCGGACAACACTGGGGCCCGTTCCGCCCTTATGATACGACGACTGGGACAGAATAAGCGTACGGCGGCCGTCGGGGATACGATTGTAGTGGCGATAAAATCCAGCATACCGGAGGCTACGGTCAAAAAGGGAACCGTTGCGAAAGCAGTTGTGGTGCGCACGCGCCATTGGATCCGTCGGCCGAGCGGAGGCGATTTGCGCTTTGACAGAAATGCGTGCGTGCTGATTGACGATAAGGGAGGGCCGCGGGGAACTCGCGTTTTTGGAGCGATAGCAAAGGAAGTACGTCAAGGGTTTCCGAAAATTGCGTCCCTGGCTCAGGAGGTTTTGTAAATGAAGGCGTTTTTGCGCATCGGCGATGAGGCGGAAGTGATTGCGGGCGATGGCCGAGGCATGCGAGGCAAAATTTGCTGTATCCTGGAAGGTGGAAGTCGTTTTCAAGTTTCCGGCGTGCGGATGCGCAAAGTTTGCGTGAAGAAGTCCGCGAGACACCCGGAAGGGGCAATTTTGGAAATGGAAACACCGATCCACCGATCCAATTTGCGAAAAATTTCTCCACAGAAAGAGCCAGAAATCTGTTGACGACGATGGGCCGCTTCTTTCAGTTTGCGGGCGAGTTAGAGGTTTTGGGGTAGTTGACGATGGACATGCCGGAGTTACAGCGCTATTATAAAGAGAACGTTCGCGAGGAACTTCGTGCCGCTCGTTGCTATGGTAATGTGCATGAAATACCAGCGTTGCAGAAGGTTGTTATAAATTCTGCAATTAGTTCGGATGCGGACAAGTTTACAATAGAGGAACTGGTAAAAGATGTTGCGCAGATTTCTTGTCAGAAACCTGTTGTTGTTCTTGCTCGCAAAAGCATATCCAATTTTAAGCTTCGCGCTGGCGTGCCAAATGGAGTGAAAGTCACTCTGCGTGGGCGTCCGATGTACCATTTTGTGCTGAAATTTATAAAGATAGCACTTCCGATGATACGCGATTTTCAAGGAATTAGTCCTCGCTTCGACGGGAATGGGAACTTTACGATTGGCGTGCGGGACTACAGCATTTTTCCGGAGATTAGTGTGGATCGTGATAAAAAAGTTGTCGGGATGGATGTCACCTTTCAAACGACAGCCCGGACCGATCGGGAAGCATTTGATCTCTTGGAGTCTTTAGGTATGCCGTTTGTGAAAAAGAAAGGTGCTGCGGTAGCCCCTGCGGTCTAGAAGGGAACTTATGGCGAAAAAATCTTCTATTGCGCGAAATTTAAAGCGGATACGGCTCGCGAAGCGATTTGCTGCTAGGCGGTTGGCGTTACGCACTATTTTGGCGAACCCCAAAACGAAAGACGAGGAATTTTTTGCGGCGCAGCGGCATCTTGCCAAACTGCCGCGAAATTCCTCCGCCGTACGTGTGCGTAACCGGTGCTCTATTACGGGTCGCCCGCGTGCGTTTTATCGTCGGTTTGGCGTTTCCCGTTTGGTATTGCGCGAGTTGGTCGCTTCTGGGTCTGCGCCTGGAGTGGTAAAGAGTTCCTGGTAGGTAACGATATACGGAAATTTTTTATGGATACGATCGGAGATTTTTTGACGGTTCTGCGTAATGCGGTCGCGGCACGCTTGCCGTCTTTTGTCGTGCCTTCTTCCCGTTTACGCAGAGACATTTCACGAATTTTAAAAAATGCCGGCTATGTGGATGTCTATGAAGAAAGCGTTTGTGCTCCAGGGCGTAGAATGTTGCGTGTAGCGCCGCGCTACGTGAATGGAAAGTCTCCAATCCGATCCGTCCGCCGTTGTAGCCAACCTGGTAGGCGCTTGTATTGTCAAGCGAAGTGTTTGCCTCGTGTTTTGAATGGTTTTGGAATTGCAATTATTTCAACTTCCGCGGGACTCATGCGCGATTCTGAAGCGCGCCGGAAGAATCTCGGAGGCGAGGTTGTGTGCGAAGTGTGGTAAAATCCTAATGTGGCAAATGTGGCACGTAGATGAGTAGAGCAGAAAAAAAGCCAATTGAGGTGCCGGCGAACGTCGCCGTGGAAGTGAATGGGGCGACCGTTGTCGTTCGTGGTTCTGGGGGAGAGCTGTCCTTCACTTTCTGCGAGAATGTTCTCCTTTTTATGGAGGAGGGCCGGCTTCGCTTGCGTGCAAACGGAAATTCTAGGCAGGCGAGGGCGATGGTAGGTACGGCCCGTGCCATTGTGGCCAACATGATCGTTGGAGTTACGCGAGGTTTTTCTAAGCAGTTGGAAATTTCCGGCGTAGGCTTCAAGGCAGCTCAGAAAAATGCGGGCGTGCTCGAGTTGTCTTTGGGAGCTTCCCATCCCATTTTTTATTCCTTGCCCCTCGGCGTCCGGGTAGCCATTTCCGATGGCGTTCGGCTTACGGTGGAAGGCGCGGATCGGCTAAAAGTTGGGCAAGCCGCGGCCGATATTTTTTCATTCTATCCTATGGAGCCATACAAAGGGAAGGGCGTTCGAATAGTGGGCAAGTTTGTGCGCCGTAAGGAGGGTAAAAAATCCGCTTAAAATGTGGCGAGAGTTAACCTTATGGATCCTGTTCGTAAAAATATTTTGGCGCGCAAGCGGCGGTGGCGTGTGCGCGCGCGTGTCTCGGGGACGGGCGTTCGGCCCCGCTTGTGCGTGCGTTTTTCCAATAGGCATATCTATGCGCAGTGCATCGACGATTGCCGGGCGATTACACTCGTTTCCGCATCCTCCCTTATGACGGTGGCCGAGCCAGAGAAGGGTGTGCGGGCGAATGTCGTCGGAGCGAAAATACTGGGTGGCGTGTTAGCCGTGCGGGCACAGGAGGCCGGGATAAAACGGGTAATTTTTGACAGAGGAGCTCGAAAATATCATGGCTGCGTGGAAGCCTTTGCGGATGCAGCCAGGGGCTGCGGGCTGGAGTTTTAGTAGATGGATACGAGAGCAAGACGACATTTTTCAAGGGAAAGGCGGACTCCGGCAGCTGGAGGCGGTGAAAAAAATACGCCCGAACTTGAAGAGAAAGTGGTGCATATTGGTCGCTGCTCTAAGGTGATGAAAGGTGGACGCCGGTTCAGTTTTTCCGCGCTCGTGGTGGTGGGGGATCGAAATGGGCGTCTCGGCATGGGGACGGGCAGGGCGCATGAAGTGCCTGAAGCCGTCCGGAAAGCGACGGAACATGCACGGAAAAGTTTGCGCCCTTTCGCTTTGCGCAACGGAACCATACCATACCGTGTCATCGGTCGCGCGGATGGCGGGTGCGTGCTGCTGCGACCAGCATCTGATGGTACGGGCGTTGTGGCCGGCGGTGGCGTTCGTGCTGCCTTGGAGGTCGTTGGCGTACGCAATGTTCTCTCAAAATCCATGCGGTCCAGCAATCCCCATGCCATCGTGCGTGCGACGATTAACGCCCTCGATCAATTATCTTCGCCCGAAGAGATTCGTGCCTTGCGAAAGCATGAAGTGATCCGTGAATCGGAACTGGCGGACGCACGAGTGGAGGAGGTTTTGCCATGAAATTGCATGAAATTCCCGCCTCGACAGACCGGAAACGCCGGCGGTGTGGTCGCGGGGAAAGTTCCGGTCTCGGGAAGACGGCCGGCAAGGGAAACAAGGGAGCCAAGGCTAGGTCCGGCTATCACGTTTCTCCGGTAACGTCGGGGATTCCTTGGTACCGCAAGCTTCCCGTGCGTGGTTTTTCGCGGGTGCGGTCTCATCTGCGTCCCGTCCAAGTGCCGCTTCGTAGGTTGATCGCCGTTCTAGACGAGGGCATTATGAAGATAGATGGCATGTATTTAAAAACAAAAGGACTTCTTTCGTCCGCGGATCGTAGGTATAAAATCATCGGCGATGCGCAGTTGCCGAATGCGATTTCCGTTCAGGCGAATGGTTTTTCGGCCGGTGCGCGACGCTCCATTCAGAATGCTGGAGGGGTGGCTATTTGTGTTGGACAAGAAACGGATGAAAAAATGGGATCGATGCCGTGAAGCAGGCTTTTGCCAAAATTTTTGCCGTTCCGGATTTGCGTCGTCGCTTCTTTTTTACGTTGTTTGTCGTTTTCGTCGCCCGCATAGGCGCAATCATCCCTCTCCCCGGTTTGGACCCGCTGCCGCTTAGGTACTTTTTCATAGATCAGTCCGCCCCCGCGCGAGGTGGCGGCCTCGTTGGTCTCTACAATATGTTTACCGGTGGAGCATTCCTTAAGGGTGCCATATTTGGCCTCGGCATTATGCCCTACATTAGCGCGTCTATCGTTATGCAATTGCTCGGTGCCGCGGTTCCTTCCCTTGCCCGTTTGCAGCAAGAAGGCGATGCCGGTAGGCAGCGCCTTGCTCAATATACCAGATATTTAACACTTCTTATCTGTTTGGTACAAGGGTTTTTGCTCGTCGGCGCACTGGCAAACTATCCCGGCAAGCTCTTTCCCGGATTTGACGTCGGGAGATACGGAGAAATTGTTGTTGCCGGTCGCGGTTGGTTCTTTTTTTCCGCGACACTTTTCCTCACATCGGGTACGATGATTCTAGTTTGGCTGGGCGATCAAATTTCTCGCTATGGCATTGGCAGTGGAATTTCTGTACTGATCGTCGTTGGCATTTTGTCCGCCATGCCCCGCAGCCTCTGTCAGGTTTTACACATTTTCCGCGGCAATGGCTCTCGGTTTGCCAGCGGGGGACTCGTTGTCCTTATTGTCCTGACTATGGCTGCTTTGCTGTTAGCTGTGATTTTAGCTATGATTGCCGTCACCCAGGGGGAGCGAAAAATTCCGATCCAATACGCTAAGCGGGTCGTGGGAAATCGTATGTACGCTGGAGGGAACGCATTCTTGCCGTTGAAGGTGAATTATTCCGGCGTTATGCCTATCATCTTTGCTAGTGCACTGCTGCTTTTTCCTCAGCAAATTTTTGCCTATCTTGGTGCGGCGACAGGAATTCGATTTTTTCAATCGGTTGCCTATCACCTTTCGCAGGGCTCTGGCACCTACTACGTCGTCTATGGAGTTTTGATCTTCGCCTTCAGTTACCTATGGGTGTCGCTGATGTTTCATCCGGCGCAAGTGGCCGATGAGTTGAAAAAAAATGGCGGCTATGTTCCCAGCGTTCGCCCCGGCATGCCTACGGCTCGATTCTTGGACGTTATCATGACGCGACTTACCTTTGCCGGTGCTATTTTCCTAACATTGATCGCTCTTTTGCCTGATTTTTTATACTTCTCTATTCATATTCCCTATGGAGTCGCTTTATTTTTTGGCGGGACGGGTACGCTGATTACCGTTGGTGTTGTTCTAGAAATGATGCGGCAGATCGAATCTTATCTGGTCCAGCGAAATTATGATACATTTTTACGTAAGGGACGTGGCGGACGCAGCGTGCGAGTTGCCCTGTGGGACGGAGGAGGCAAGAAAGATTCACGGCTGCTGTTGCTCATTGTTGTTGCAGCCGTCGGGCTTGGCGCAGTTGCCGGAGTAGTGCGCGTACTATGGAGATCGCGCGCATGATTTCCGTGAAAACGGAGGAGGAAATGGAGGCCATGCGGCGAGTAGGTCGTGCGACCGCCGAAGTGCTCGACGTGGTTTGTAGGGCGGTCGCGCCGGGAGTTTCCACGTGGGACTTAGATCAAATTGTTGCGCAAGAGTTTAAAATTCGTGGCGCAGAGAGCGCGAGTTTGGGCTATGCCGGTCGCACATGTCCATTTCCCGCCCACGCGTGTTTTTCCATTAATGATGAAGTTGTTCATGGAATACCGTCTCCCGGGCGGAAGGTTTATGCAGGTGATATCCTCAGTATTGACTTAGTTGGTCGTTTGGGCGGGTTTATGGGGGATTCTACCCGTACGGTTGCCGTTGGCGCCGTTCCGTCGGAGGTGAATCTTCTTCTGAAAGCTACGGAAGCCGCTCTTTATGAGGGAATAGCCGTGGCCGTGCCTGGGAATCGGGTTGGCGATATTTCTGAGACCATCGAAAGTTATGCCAAAAAATATAGGCTGTCCGTAGTACGTGAGCTCACTGGCCATGGCATTGGTAGAGAGATGCATGAAGAGCCGGCCATACCTAACTGGGGACGGAAGGGGACCGGCCCCGTGTTGCGCGAGGGTATGACTTTAGCGATTGAGCCCATGTTCCTGTTGGGCGGTGATGCGCTCGTTTTTTCGGAGGACGGGTGGACAGTGCGTACGGCGGACGGAAAATTCGCGGCACATTTTGAGCATACGGTTGCCGTCACAAAAAGTGGCCCGGAAATCTTGACAGCGCTAAAAAATTAGTTTCGTAGAGGAAGCTGCGGTTGGTGCGTGCAGGAGTGGAGCAGGGAAAATGCCTCGAATTTTTGGAACAGATATACCTGGAGAGAAAAAGGTTGCGTTTGCGTTGCGCTATGTGTACGGGATCGGGCCTACACGTGCTGCGTCCATTGTTCAGGAGGCTGGCTTCGACGAAAGTACGCGAGCTCGCGAATTGACCGAGCAGGACATTAACAAAATTATGAGCATTTGTGTTGCTCGCGGTTTTAAGTTGGAGGGCGATCTGCGTCGCGAGATAATAGCGAATATCAAGCGTTTGCAAAATATTCGCTGCTATAGAGGAATACGGCATTATAGAGGTCTGCCCGTCCGCGGCCAGCGCACGTCGTCAAATGCCAGAACGAGACGGGGAGCTCGAAAGACAATTGGAGTAGTTCGAGGTAAAGAATGAACAGTACGGGGCCCTGCGGGAGAGAAATATGAAGAATAATGGAACGGAAGCCGTTGTCCACTCGGGCGCCGCGGAGGCAGAAAATGGCGGGACTGTTGGTCAATCCACGAAGCCTAGGCCGCTGACGGCAGAAGAGTTGCTGCAGGGTGATCTTGGAAACGAGGTAAAAATTCGGCGCGCAAAAAAATGCAAAAATGTCAGCGCGGGCGTTTGTCACGTATTAGCCACTTTTAACAACACAAAAATTTCCATCAGCGATGCCAATGGCGCGGTTCTCTCCTGGTCAAGTGCTGGCAAAAACAACTTCCGCGGATCGCGAAAGTCGACCGCCTATGCCGCACAGGTTGCTGCACAAGATGCTGCGCGGGCAGCCATGGCGCACGGATTGAAAGAATTGGATGTGCGTCTCAAGGGGCCGGGGCCGGGCCGCGATGCGGCCGTGAGGGCTTTACAAACCTTGGACTTGCAAATCAGCAGCATTTGTGATGTGACTCCGCTTCCGCATAATGGCTGCCGTCCTCGGCGTCCTCGGCGTCCCTAATTTTGATACTAATTGGGTTAGTCGCCCACCATTTCTGAAGGTTTATCACGATGTCTCGCTATACAGGACCCAAAACGCGTATTAATCGTCGCTGCGGTATTGCGATCTTTCCGCCTAATAAGGCTTTTGAGCGCCGCTCCTATTTACCCGGCATACACGGCCAGCGGCTACGCCGTAAGGTTTCCGAGTATGGCATAGGCCTTAATGAAAAGCAGAAAGCCCGCATTTATTATGGTCTGACTGAGAGGCAGTTTCGGCTAACATTTGAGCGAGCCAAACGAGCAAAAGGGATTACCGGGGAGGTGTTTTTAAGCTCCCTGGAGATGCGGCTCGACAGCGTCGTTTTTCTAGCCGGATTTGCGCGGACTCGCCGTGCAGCGCGCCAAATGGTTGGCCATGGCCACTTTTTGGTAAATGGCCAGAAGGTGGATATTCCCAGCTATACCTGCTGCCAGGCGGACCAGATCACGGTGCGTTCGTCTGATCCGACTAGACACCTCATTATGAGAAATTTGGAAGACACTCGCTATCGGGTCGTCCCCGTGTGGCTGCAGACGGATTCTAATGCTTTGTCCTGCACTGTCCTTCGTGCCCCGACGCGGGAAGAAATTGCGCTAGCCGTCAATGAGCAGATCATCGTTGAATTTTACAGTCGCTAATAGTACCGGAGAGAGCGATGACCAGAACTTTAGGAAAATTTGAGCTTCCAACGCGCCTGGCGAAGGTGGAAAATTCTGCGACGGCGACGTTTGCCTGTTTCGTCGCAGAGCCATTTGAGTCCGGTTTCGGCCGTAGCATTGGGAATACCTTGCGGCGGATTTTGTTGGGGGCCATTGAGGGCGTGGCACTTACGAATGTGCGCATCGATGGGGTGCAGCATGAGTTTCAAACGATCCCTGGCATTTTGGAAGATGTGTCGGAGATCATTTTCAATTTTAAAAAGGTGCTATTTAAGAGTAACGCCCGGGAAACGAGAATTCTCTCTTTGTCCGCGGCAGGAAAGGATGTCGTTCGCGCGAAGGATATCACTGTTCCGTCCGACGTTTTAGTCCTTAATCCTGAGTATGAGCTTTTTCATATGGAGTCGCGTGCACGGTTCCACTGTGAGATGCGGTTGAATCGCGGTCGTGGTTATCGTCTTGCGGAGGAGAATGAAAAGTTGGATGGCGTAGAAGGTGGAATTCCTTTGGATTCCTCATTTGGACCCGTTCGTAAAGTAAATTATTCCGTCGAGGGCGCGCGCGTGGGCCAGCGGACGGACTATGATCGCCTTTCTTTGGATATTACGACGGACAGTCGTGTGTCGCCTCAAGAGGCTCTCGTAGAGGCTGTTGCAATTCTGCGGCACCACCTTCAGGTGTTCGACGACCTCTTCGACGAGGAAATCACTTTTCAGCATTCGGAGCGTACTTGCGATGGCGACCAAAATAGATTGCAAAGGTTGCTTTCCATGAGTGTCAATGAGATCGAACTTTCCGTTCGAGCGGCCAATTGCCTGAATAATGCGAATATATTAACAGTTGGAGAGTTAGCTTCTAAAAGTGAAAGTGAGATGCTACGCTATAGGAATTTTGGAAAAAAATCGCTCACGGAAATTAAAAACCGCCTGGAAGATTTGGGACTTTCGCTGGGCATGAAGATAGAAGATTACCCGTAAGGCTGTTATCATTGGAGGGCTAATATTATGCGTCACAGAAAGCATTCTTTTCAACTTGGGGTAAAAAAGGAGCACCGTGCTTCGCTTTTGGCTGGCCTCTGTGCCGCTTTGTTTCGCCATAATACTATTCGCACTACACTCGCTAAAGCTAAGGCCCTGAGGCCTTTTGCTGAGAGAATTATTACGCTATCCTGCAAGGCGTTACGCGCGGAACGGCCCGAAGTAAAGTTGCACTATCGCCGCATGGCTGTCGCGCGCGTGCGAAATCAAGAAGCCGTGAAAATGCTCTTTTCCGTTCATGCGGAGACATTTCGCGATCGTCCCGGTGGCTATACGAGAATCTATAAGTTCATTCCTCGGCGGGGGGATGCCGCAAAGATGGCTACCATTGAGCTCGTTCCGGCGGACGATCGTGGTTACCGGAAGCACTCGCGGTCTCGAAAAAATTTGCGGCTCCAAGATCATGGGGCAGAGGCGGTTGCCGCGGGATCTTCCGGCTCCGCTTCGGTTTTGTAGGAAGACGGTGCGGCGCAAAGGGGTTCTCCTTCGTGGAGGGTCACGGCACGGGAACAAAGTTGGTGTATAGCGCTGGTGTCGTGTGAAATAAATAAAATACCTATCCCATTAGCTCTCTGCAGTGTTGCCAGAAGGTGAAAGATTTCTCTCTTTGTTGTTGTGTCAAGGGCACTTGCCACTTCATCGCAAATCAAAAATTCCGGATCAACAGCCAGGGCGCGCGCTATGGCCACACGTTGCCGTTGGCCTCCGCTGAGCGTCGGAGGCCTATTGTCCAGTAGTGATGAACTAAGGTGCACAACGTCTAGCAATTCGAAAATACGTCGATCCCTGTCGCGTCGGTCCATTGCGGGGAAATGAATGTGGAGCGGTTCAGAAAGGATGGAGTGAACCGATTGGCTCGGATCTAGGGCCTCGGCTGGCGATTGAAAAATCATTTGCACTTTACGATGAAAAGTTTTGGCAGGATACGAAAGGGCGGGCTGGCCAGCAAGAAAGACCGTCCCAATTGTAAGTTTTTGCAGACGAGCTAAACAGCGGCCGAGCGTACTTTTTCCGCTACCGCTTACTCCGATTAGTCCGAGACATTCTCCCGAGAGAACCGCAAGGGAAACGTTTTTTAATACTGCAATACGTTCCTTTTTTTGGATGCCCCGACGAAAATTATAGCAGACGGTACCATTCTGAATGGCAAGCTCTTGTGAGCAACGTGCATACTTTTGCATGGCTAAGGAATTTTCATTGCGGACTTGATCGGACTATTCCGTCCTTCAACAGGACGATTTCATCCGCAAGATGTTCTGCAAGTGAGATATTGTGCGTAACAAAAAGCATAGAAAACGAAAGCTCCGCTCGAAGACGTTGGATCTGTCCTACAACTGCACGACAAGATTTTTCATCGAGTGCACTGGTCGGTTCGTCCGCGATCAACAAAGAAGGTCCATTGCAGAGGGCCATGGCCAGCATGGCTCGCTGTAACATCCCACCACTTAGTTCGTTAGGGTAGCTTCGAAAAATTCGAAGGGGGTCAGGCAATTGGAGTTTCTCAAGCCAGTCTAAAGTGCAGTGGCGTGCCGCTTTCTTTTTTAAGTTTTTTTGATGTAATAGGATACACTCTAAAATTTGATTGCCAACTGCTATGGAGGGGTTGAAGCAGGCCATGGGCTCTTGAAATACGTAGGTGATCTTGCGGCCCCGGATGCGGCGCAGTTCCGATTTCGCCAAATTTTGTATCTCCTTCCCTTCAAATACAATATCCCCTTTTAGTCTGGCTTCCGGCGGCAGAAGTCGCCCGATGGAGAGAGCTATCGTGGACTTGCCGCTGCCACTGGCGCCGGTGAGGGCTAGGGTTTGGCCTGCGCAAATGTGCAAATGCACATTTTTTAATACGTTGGTAAAATTTCCACTACGTCTGTCCCAAAATGAGACAGATAGACCCTTAACGGCAAGAAGTGATGGCGAATATTTCGACATGCGAAGGTTTTATGATGGCTACTGGGATAGTGCGTTCCTATGGCTAAGAATGGATGGTCGCGAGAAAATTTTTTGGCACAGATGGCATTAGGGGACCATGGGGCAGCAAAGCGATCTGCCCCAGTTTTTTTCGTGCCATCGGCTGGGCGTTCGGAAATTTTCTTTTGCGCCGCGGGGGGACGAAATTTTTCCTAGGCCAAGACGGCCGTTCTAGCGGCGATGCGCTGCAAGCAGCTCTTATAGAAGGACTTCCAAAGAGAATTTCTCCGCTATTGGGAGGTGTTCTGCCTTCCCCCGCCATTAGTTTTGCGGCTCGATTTTTCGCCGCCGATGGAGCCGTAGCCATTACGGCATCTCATAATTCTTCGGAAGACAATGGGATAAAATTTTTTGATGGGCAGGGGCGAAAATGGTCCGAACGGGATGAGGCGGACCTGGAAGAACTGATTTGTTCAAAGCTTTGCTCCGGTTTGGAATGGGGGTCAAATTCTACGAGAGCGGCGGTGGATTGCCACGAAGAGGCACTTGTGGCCTATCGAAGTCATTGGCGGAATATCTTGCCGTCTAACTGCCTCCACGGGAAAAAAATCGTTTTGGATACGGCCAACGGCTCTTTCTCCGCCATCGGGGCAGATTTGCTAACATCCCTGGGAGCCGAGGTGATATCGATGGCAAATAGACCTAGCGGACGAAACATCAACCTAGGTTGCGGCTCCGAACATCCCAATTCCCTTTGCGAATTTGTCCGCTGTACCGGCTCGGATTGGGGGTTGGCCGTGGATGGCGATGGCGATCGGGCGGTGGTTTGCGATCGGACGGGAATTCCGCTGCCGGGTGAGCATCTATTCGCCCGTGTAGCGTTGTATTTTCGGAAAATAGGAATTCTCACGCCCGTAGTCACGACGGCTATTGCTAACGGTGCCCTGGATCGACATCTGGCATCGTTCCAGGTCCCCGTTCTGCGCGTAGCCGTGGGGGATCGGAACGTTGCAGAAGCCATGGAATTGCATGGAAGTCATTTCGGTGGAGAACCGTCCGGTCATTTTCTTTGGACCGGTGCGGGCCCAACGGCTGACGGCCTCCTGGCGGGCGCACTCTTTTTTTCCACGTTTTCTGGAGCACCGTTGGACGTCCCATGGCAGTTCCCCCTGCGACCGACCGCGTCGGAAAACATTGCATTAAAAAAAATTTTTCCGCTGGAGCGGGCCCATCGTTTTGGTGAAATGCAAAAAAAGGCAGAAAATGCGCTGAATTCTAATGGCCGTGTTTTGGCGCGTTACTCTGGCACAGAGAGCAAGTTACGACTTATTGTGGAGGCCGTGGATGGACGGATGGCCAGCCATTGGCTGAAAGAGTTGCGCGCTGCGTTTTTGCTGGACCTGGCCGACGAGGGCTACTGAAAAGTTCCAGTGGGAAAAAAAATAGGAGGGCCATCCGATTGGCAGGCTATGGCGCGGAAAGTTATAGGGGCTGAAGCAGATGCATTACGTCACACGGCGGCCGTTCTTTCGGAGGATTTCGATCGGGTCGTGTCTCTCATTTTGCAGCGGCGGGGAAAAGTTCTTCTTTCGGCCGTCGGAAAGTCTGCTTTTGTCGCCCAGAAAATTGCGGCGACGTTGACCAGTACCGGGACGCAAGCCTTGTTCATCCACCCGACAGAGGCTCTCCACGGTGACTTAGGAATTCTTTCGCCCGGGGATCCGATGATTCTTCTCTCCCGCAGCGGAGCAAGCGACGAGCTGCTTTTGCTCGTTCCACTTCTGCGACATTTGGGCGCCACGCCTATCGCCCTAGTGGGCAGTGCCCATTCGCCCCTCGCCAGCCGCTGTGACTACGTGCTGGAAGCCTTTGCCGGTCGCGAGGCAGATCCGCTGGGCCTGGTTCCCACCAGCAGTGCCGTAAGTGCTCTTGCTGTGGGAGATGCTCTCGCTTGCGTGCTGATGGCGGCTCGCGATTTCCGGCCGGAACAGTTTTCTCTCCTGCATCCGGGCGGGCAATTGGGCCGCAACCTTTTACTCCGTGTCGCAGACGTGCTCCATCCGCTCGATGAGGTGGCCCATTTGAATCCCGGCTCCACGGTCCGGGAGGTAATTATTGCCATGACGGAGAGGCCATTAGGTGCTTGCTGTACCGTTGACGGAGACGGAAAACTTTTGGGGATTATCACGGATGGTGACATTCGTCGGCTCATTCAGAAGACCGAAGATCTGCGGGGAATTCGTGCGATGGATGTGCAAAATGCTCGGCCGCGGACCATTCGGCCGGAACAGTCCATTGGCGAGGCGGTGGCCCATATGGAATCGGGTCCATCCCAGGTTGGGGTTCTGCCGGTGATTGGCGAAGGCGACAAGTTGCTCGGACTGATTCGCATTCATGATACGGTGGGAGATATGGGCAGGCAGAGTGCTCGGAGGTGAATTCGATGGCTGTGTAGGGTTGACGGGTGGGCGACTCCATCCCACCGTGGCGACCGTGGGGAGGACCCTACCGGAAATTTTGGCGGAGCAGCTAGAGCGTCTTAGCTGTCGACCTAGCTGGGAAGAATATTTTCTATCCGTCGCCCTTCTCATTGCTGCCCGGTCTCCCTGCTCTCGCCAGCACGTGGGTTGTGTCTTAGTAACTATCGGGGAACAGGGTAACCGCATCATCGCATCCGGATATAACGGCTTCCTTCCTGGTTTACCGCACACATCGCGGATCCGGGACGGCCACGAACTAGGTACCGTCCATGCGGAACAGAATGCCATCGGAGATGCGGCCAGACGTGGTGTATCCGTTTCCGGATCAAGCGCTTACATTACTCACTATCCCTGCGTCCATTGTGCGAAGGTCCTCATCGCGGCTGGCGTGCGAAAAATCACCTACCATTGGGACTACGACAACGATCCCATCGCCGATGAACTTTTCCATGAGGCGGCCGTGGCGGTGCGAAAAATTTGAGAAATTGTTTTCCGCTTTACCGGTCTGTTGGAGATTGGCAGAAGGTCCAGCGGGGCTAAATTTTCGATGGCGCGCGTTTTACTGGTCGACGGCCACAACATCGCATTTCGCGGCTATTACGGCATCGGAGAGCTCAATCGCCGGGACGGTTTCCCGACCGGTGCCATTTTTGGTTATGCGAGTACCATCTGGCGGCTCGAGGACATCATTCGTCCAGAATACAGCGTCGTTTTTTTTGACCTGGGCCGCTCCGCCCAGCGCAGGGAACTGTTGCCCGAATATAAGGCCCAACGCAAACCCATGCCGGAGGAGTTACGTCTCCAATTGCCACAGGTTCGCCGCCTTGCGGGTCTCATGGCGGCCGCTGTGGTTGAACGGCAGGACGTGGAGGCGGACGACCTGCTTGCTTCCCGGGCCGTCGCCGAGGCGGAGCGAGGGAATTTCGTAGACATCGCCAGTTCGGATAAAGATTTTACACAGATCGTTTCTCATAGTATTACC
Organism: Puniceicoccales bacterium; assembly: GCA_031258995.1. Classification (GTDB taxonomy): domain Bacteria; phylum Verrucomicrobiota; class Verrucomicrobiia; order Opitutales; family JAIRLM01; genus JAIRMB01. The sequence goes on along the minus strand of JAIRMB010000061.1, from coordinate 10,605 downwards.
CTCTGGCGGCCGCCGGTGATGGGGAGTCCTTCCTTTCGCTGGGCTCCCATGGGTCCGACCGAAGTGCTGGCGAAATTTTCCGTACGGCCCCAGCAGATGGTGGATTACTTGAGTCTAGTGGGCGATGCGGCGGACAATGTGCCTGGGGTTCCGCGGATTGGGGCGAAGACGGCGGCCAGACTGCTCCAATCCTACGGCTCCATCGAGGGCATTTTCGCACACTGCGGGGAGCTGCCGCCCGCCATCGCAAAAAATCTCCGCGACTTTGCCGATGATCTGGAACGCAATCGGCGGCTCATCGCTTTCGATCTCTCCCTTTCCCAAGGTCCATTGGAACGGCACTCCGTCGACTGCCAAGCCCTATTGGCGTTTTTTCGCGAATTCGAACTTAATAGTCTCATAAAAAAAGCCGCCACCCGCTACGGTCTTCGCCAGGACAACCTGTTTTGCTTTTGAGGAGTGGACTCCTGGCCCTTTAGCCCATGCGAATCGATATTTTTTAGCTGCGCGGGAGGACGACGCGGCCGAGTGGCTGGATGGTAATTTCTTCGGTGAGTTCCTGGTGGGAAAGGACGGGCAATTCGTAGAGGTCCAGTTCGATGAGCTTGCGGACGTAGCGGCGGATGTCCATGGAGGTGAGCAGCACCGGCTTTTGCTCCAACTTGGACAGGTCGCCCACTTCCTGCTTGATGCCCTTGAGGATGCGCTTGGCCATGTCCGGCTCCAGAGCCAGGTAAGAGCCGGCAGAGGTCTGACGGATGGATTTGCGGATGACGTCTTCGATGGTGGGATCGAGCAGGTAGGCGGCCAAGATGTTCTGCCCACCGGAGAATTTGTAGCTGATGTAGCGCTTCATGGTGGTACGTACGTAGTCGGCCAGCAGCACCGGCTCCTTTTCCTTTTGACCCCATTCTATGAGGGCCTGCAGAATGCCTTTGAGATTTCGAATGGAAATTTCTTCTTGCACCAGCCGTTGAAGCACTTCCGTGATTTTTTGCACCGGCAGGATGCGCATGACTTCCCGAACAATTTCCGGTGAGCTCTTTTCGAACTGCTCCGTCAGGAAGCGGGTTTCCTGAAGACCGATGAAGTCTCCCGCATAGCGCTTGAGTACGAAGGACAGGTGGTAGGTGAAAATTTCCGGCGTGCGGAGGAACTTGACGCCGGCTTTTTCCAGCTGAGGCACGTACTTCTCCGACACCCAAAGGGCGGGGATGTTGGGCAAGAAGGGCGTTTCCTCCTGGTAGGGAATGCGGAGAATTTCGAGATTTTCGGGTGTCTCGCGGACGATGACGGAATTGGGGACCAACTTGCCCTGGGAGATGGGCACCTCTTGGAGCAGCACCTGGTAGCTGCCGGCCGGAAGTGTGTCGTTGAAGCGCAAGTGAATGCCCGGAAATGGCACGCCCAAGTCGTGGTAGAGGGCTCGCCGTACCTGCATGAGCTGTTCGTTGAGGGTTTCCGCTTCGATGGAAGATTCGATGGAAGTGGCCACGTCCAACATGAGGGGCACGGTGATCGAAAAAGGTTCTTCACTCTCCTCCGTCTTGTCTGGCACGTCCCCTTTTACGCCCGGTTTGGTCGCCTTTTTCCGCTTCTTACGGCCCTTTCCGGTGGCAACGCTGATGAAAGTCCTTCCTGCGAAAAAGATGGTGGCACCCAGGCAGAAAAATGGTCCCTTGGGGAAGCCGGGCAGCAGCGCGAAGAGGAGGGCGATGGTGCCAGCCAACACCATGGCTTTCGGTTGGGAAATTACCTGATTAAAGACCTCTTTGCCGAGGGGGCTCTTCTCCTCCGAAGAAACGCGGGTGACAATGATGCCGGCCGTGATGGAGATCATGATGGCCGGAATCTGGGAGACGAGGCCGTCACCGATGGTGAGGATGGAGTACACCTTTAGGGCTTTGTCCATGGTCATGCCCTTTTGGCTGACCCCGATGATGAGCCCTGCGATGATGTTGATAGCAGTGATGATGAGGCTGCAGATGGCATCCCCTTTGACGAATTTCATGGCGCCGTCCATGGCGCCGTAGAGCTGGCTCTCTTTCTCTAAATTAGCCCGCCGTTTTTTGCCCTCATCCACATCGATCGTGCCCGCCCGCAGGTCCGCGTCGATGGACATCTGTTTGCCCGGCATGGCGTCCAACGTGAAGCGGGCGCCTACCTCAGCCACTCGCTCGGAACCCTTTGTGATGACTAAAAAATTGACGATAATGATGATTAAAAAGATGACAGCGCCTACGACAAAATTACCGCCAACGACGAAGTTACCAAACGCATTAATGATTTTTCCTGCGTGGGCATGGAGCAGGATCATGCGGGTTGTGGCGATTGCCAAAGACATTCGAAATAGTGTGGTAAAAAGCAGCATGCTGGGAAAAGTGGAGAAGGCCAGCACGCCCGAAATGTAGAGGGACATCATCATCATGATCATGGAAATCGTCAGATTCAGCGCGATGAGCGTGTCTACCATCAATTCGTTGAGTGGCACGATCATGAGTGCCAAAACGAGTATGATGAGCCCCGCCAGCATGACATCGCTCACTCGGCTGATCCGCAGCACACCTCCCTCAAATCTTTCCGCTATGCTCACGTCCTAGCTCCTTCTCTGTGAAAGTTCTTTTTTGGCAATGAATCGCAGTAGGCGCCGCCATAGGCCTTCCCCGCGGCGGTAGGGCAGCCCCTCGTCCCGCCAGCGCTTTGGCTCCTCCAGCAGCTGTCGCACCCGTTCCGCCGCCGAACGAACGATGAGGGAGGGCCGGGTGGGCTCCAGGCGGGCCCGCTTTCGTTCGGTCTGTAAAAAAAGTTCCAACTCGCGACGGGCTTCCTCATCCCTACCCAGATACCAAAGCACATTCCCTCGCAGGAGTCGATAGGCACTGCGGGCTTTGGGGAGAAAATCTTTCCCCTCCAAACTGTCCAGATGGTGAAGTGCGACGGCGTACTGGCCATTCTGGGCGAGGCAGTAGGCGTAGGTAAGAAGAAGAAGCGGCTCCCGTTCTGACAGTTCCACTAGAGAGCCATAGATAACGCGAGCCTCGTCCCAGCGACCGTATTGCAAATAAAGGTGGCCCAACATGCTGAGAAATTCTCTGTCCGTCGCTTCCATTTCTCAGCCTGTCAACCCTTTGCTCCTACGGCGCGGGGCCGTACCGTCCACGGCCGTCGCCCGACCGGAAAAATTCGAAAAACCCTCCGCCACAGTGTCTCTTGCGATCCCCCGTCCAAGGTGGGCAGGCTACAGGGACATTTTTCACTTGTCCACGGCAAAATTTCTCGCCCAACTGCGGCCGTTACGGCCGCATGCCCAACGGTGACAAAAAAACGCCCCCTACGCTCGAAAAGGCGAGCCTCCAAAAAATCAGCCGCGAACTGCCACCTCGCGCGCTATGGCCGCCGCCCGACTACGACTGCGTCCCGAATGAAGGGCCGAACATACGGTCAAGTGAAGCTGCAATTGGATCCGGAGACAGGCGGTCGGTAAGAAATGTGTAAAAGTGCCGCAAGGACTGTCGGGACGGACCGTAACATTCGGTGCCGTTATAGTCCGCAACCGCACGGGTGAGCACATCAATAGATTTTTGCAGTTCTTCCCCCGTAAGAACGCTCAGTCCGTGAATGTGCGGCACGAGCGCGCTTTCTTTTTCGCCGCCACAATCTAACGCCACGGAGCACAACATTGCATCAAACATGGCCAATGAAGTGGCATCCACTTCACCTTCCAACAGAGCTCTCGTTTCCGCGTCTGTACCGTCGCAATCCCTAAGAACTCTGCCCAGTACTCGCACCTCCTCATTAAGGCGCATAAAAGAGCGCCCAGCCTCCTCGGCCCGGCGCACGCGGGAACGGCGACGTTCCAACTCTCGCTGCTCGGCAGCCAGAGCAGATTCAAGCGCATTCATTTCTGCGCCTCCTCGCTTGCTTTTTCGCCGTAGCGCGAACAGAGGCCCAACCGCCAGCCGAGGAAACAGAAAAATGTCGCCACGGCCACGGCCGCGGCGACAATCGCGCCCCACGTCTTCGCGAAAAAACCGCTAGCAGACTTCGCAGCTGGACCGATCCCCGCCGTCATTTTTTTTTCAGCCATCCCCACAAGGCGCTGCGTCTCTTCGGCCATTCGCGCGGTCTCTTCGGCCACTCGCGCGTTCTCCGCGGCCATTCGTGCGTTCTCTGCGGCCATAAGCTCCGTTTTCATCACGTCCCGCTCGCGCTCATTCCGAGGCACTATGGAATCGCGGGTCGCCGGATCGCGGATCAGCAGAACCCGCTCCTCCGTCATTGCCGCTTCTTCAATAGGGCCCCGAGGCTCTATGGAGTCGCGGGTCCTCGGATCGTGAATCATCCGGAGCCTTTCCAATTTTTCCGCCTCCACTTCCGGGTTGATCACCTCCTCCACCTCCCGCCAGACTGCAAGCCCAGCCTCTTGGACAGAAAGGCCCCCGTCGATCAGCTCTCGGCGGCGGTCCGCAATTTGCCGCGCCCGCTCCGGACGGCCATGGACCGCATGGTCGAGAGCATGCACACGGAGAAAAGCCTCAATGACTTGCTCTGATGGCAAATCGGGCTCTTCCACGCGCGGCCTCCTGCCCCCCGGAGTGGCGAGCGCGCCAGGCCCCACGACAAGATCCTCGATTTCCACAACGCGAGGACCCGTTTGACGATTTGGAATAGTATTCATAGACGTAACTCTCTAGAACTTTGCCATGACCGCATCGATGTCCTCCTGGGACATGCCGGAAAGAAGGTTAGTAACATCCTCGTCCGTTATTTTATGTATGCTGCCGCCGAAAAACCTCCAAAGCGGATTCGACGAGTCGTAGGCCATCTGCCGCAAGGCCACCCTGAGTCGGGCCCGATCGTTGCGCATGCGAGCCACCAACACGTCGCGCTCTTTTTCCGCCCTATCCCTTACCAATTCCGCAGTTTCTGTGGCTTTTTTCGCCTGCTTCGTGGCCTCCTCCTGCTGCTCGATGGCGCTCTTCGAAACGGCATCCGCCTCATCGCTGAGGTTTTTACAAATCGTCATCAGCATGCGCCGGCCGTCGCCCTTTTGCTCCTCCGGCAGGGCCGCACACAGCGGTAGGAAGCACGCCAGCACGGCGGCGGACCGAACGCCGCTATGGTAGGCGGCAATTACCGTTCCCAGCTCAGTCCGCAATTTTCTCGTTTCAGCCACCTGCGGCACGAGCAGCCGGACCGTTTCAAAATCGTGCATCTTAGAAGCCTCCGTCATGGCCGCCAAGTAGGCATTCCGCTCGGCATCGAGCGCAGACAAGGACCCCTCGAGCGTTGCAAGTGCCCGCTCGCTGTCGACACTAATTCCGTCAGCATTCATCCCGGCGCGTGGCTGTACGTAAACGGGCAAAAGTGCAAGCATAAAATACTCTTCATAAATTTTTCCACTTTGCGAGAGAGCACCGGTACATTTGCAATGGCCACAAACTGAACAAAGTGACTGCAGATCCGTTCAAATTTTAGCCCATCAAAATCATTAGGCGATACTGTTCCAGAAGATCACTGTGACCATCTCCTTCGGCCAGCTGCTCTTCTAAATCTTTCAGCAGGCTGTCAATTTTTTGCGCAGTTCGGCTCTTCATGCCTACATTACCGGTCCGCAGTGCGATTCGCAATTGAACCAGCCTCTGATGAAAGTGGGTTGGTATCAGCAATGTGCGATCCCTTACCTCCGGCCGGAGCACCTCCACAAAAATGGACTCGAAGGCCTTCAGATCAACGACGGACTTTAGCCGTTCCTCCATTTTGCCAACGCTTGGGTGGATGTCCGCAGCGGGCGGCAGCGACCGGGTACGTCCCTTTCCTCGGTAGGCGGTGATTTTTACCAGCCCCACATCGAAGGAATACTGTTTGGGATCCACCGGTTTGAGGGGCGGATTGCCCCGCCTCTGCTGCGGATTTTCATTCATTGGAAAAATGCCTCCGAGCTAGTGAACGGTCCGTTTCTAGCGCTGTCGCAGCCGCATGATGGCTCCCAAAATTTGAGTCAACGCCGCGGCGAGACTGTCGGCGCGAAAGCGGCTTTTGTCTAGCACAATCAGGAAGCCTATCTGCGTTTCTCCGTCACCGACGAAATGCATGCCACCTCCCACGGACCGGACCGGGTCGCAAAGCCAAAAGCCCTGCAGTAGAAATTCAACCGAGGGATGTGCTGCCGGAAAAAGCACGTACATGCAGGGCCGGTCCTCGCAGGAGAGATCAACGGCTAGCTCGCCGATGTCCGGCAAAAAAACGCGAGCCACCCTATCCTCTCTGAGGGGCGCGAAAGGGAAGCCGTTCCGCTCAAAAAACTCCCTTAGCACGTCCTCTGCCACTGCGCCTTACCCAGCCCCCATCCATGCGAGGCAGCCTACGGAGATACTATTCGCCTGTCCACGACAAAATTTTCCGGCAAATCGCACCAAACCCGCGACCCGCCAGAACGACACCGCCGGCACAGAAATTCATCACGCAGCGGCTACGACCATCGCCAGCAGCCGAATGGACACACGATCAAGTTCTGTTATACTTGGATCAGGAGACAGGCGGTCGGCAAGCAATGCGTAGGAATACAGCAAGGACTTCCGGGACGGATCATAATATTCGGTGCCATCGTAGTCCGCAACCGCACGGGTGAGCACGTCAATAGATTTTTGCAGCTCTTCCCCCGTAAGAACGCTCAGTCCGTGAATGTGCGGCACGAGCGCGCTTTCTTTTTCGCCGCCAAAACTTAGCATCCTGTGGCACAATGTTTCATCAAACATGGCCAACGAAGTGGCGTCCATTTCGTCTCTCAACAGAGCTTTCGTTTCCGCGTCTGCACCGCCGCAACTCTCGAGGGCAGCGAGCAACGCGCAATTTTCCTCCCTAAGACGCCTTACAGAACGCACACTCTCCTCGACCTGGCGCACGCGAGAACGGCAACGTTCCAATTCTCGCTGCCCGGCGGCCAGAGCAAACTCAAGCGCATTCATTTCTGCACACCTTCCGCTTTTTCGCCGTAGCGCAAACAGAAGCCCAACCGCCAGCCGAGGAAGCAGAAAAATGTCGCCATGGCTACGGCCGCAGCGACAATCGCGCCCCACGCTTTCGCGAAAAAATCGCTAGCAAACTTTACAGCTGGACCGGTCCCCGCCGTCGTTTTTTTTTCAGCCATCCCAATAAGGCGCTGCGTCTCCTCGGCCATCCGTGCGGCTTCCGCAGCCATTCTGTCGCTTTCTGCAGCCATTCCGGTGGTTTTCGCTTCCATTCTGACTGTTTCCGCTTCCATTCTGGCTGCTTTCGCTTCCATTCTGGCTGCTTTCGCTTCCATAAGCGCCGCTTTCATCTCTGCCCTTTCGCGATCATTCCGGGGCACTATGGAATCGCGGGTTGCCGGATCGCGGATCAGCAGAACCCGCTCCTCCGTCATTGCTATGACTTCAAACGTATCCCGAGGCGCTATAGAATCGCGAGTCCTCGGATCGTGGATCATTCGGAGCCTTTCCACCTTTTCCGCCTCCACCTCCGGGTTGATCACCTCCTCCGCCTCCTGCAAAGCTGCAGCTACAGCCTCTTGGGGAGAGAGGCCCCCATCGATCAGCTCCTGGTAACGATTCGTAAGCTGCTGCGCCCGCTCCGGATACCGATCAACCAAGTAGGTTGCAATCTGCGTACGGAAAGCAAGATCAAGGACCCGCATGGAGGGCAAATCGGGCTCTTCCACGCGCGGCCTCTTGCCCCCCGGAATGGCGAGCGCACCGGGCCCCACGACAAGATCCTCGATCTCCACAACGCGAGGACCCGTTTGACGATTTGGAATAGTATTCATTTGCGTAACTCCCTAGAACTTTGCCATGATCGCATCGATGTCCTCCTGGGACATGCCGGAAAGAAGGTTAGTAACATCCACGTCCGTTATCTTATGTATGCTGCCACCGAAAAATCTCCAAAGCGGATTCGACGAGTCGTAGGCCATTTGCCGCAAGGCCACCCTGAGTCGGGCCCGATCGTTACGCGCGCGCTCTACCTCTGCAGCGCACGCCGCCTCCTCTCGCCTTGTAGCCGCCGCCGCCTGCTTCGTAACCTCCTCCGCCTGCTTTATAGCCTCCTCCGCCTGCTTCGTGGCCGCCTCCGCCTGCTTCGTGACCGCCTCCGCCTGCTTCGTGGCCGCCTCCTGCTGCCTGATGGCGCTCTTCGAAACGGCTTCCGACTCGCTGTCAAATCTCGCGTAGAGCCCAAGCAACTTACCCCTGACTTCGCTTCTCTCGTCCATGGGCAGCGCCAGGTATTGCGGCAAAAAGCACGCCAGGACGACGGCCGAATGAACGCCGCTGTGATAGGCGGCAATCGCCATCCGCACATCCAGCTGCAACTTTCTCGTTTCAGCAACCTGAGGGATGAGCAGCTTAACGGTCTCGAACTCGCCCATCTTTGATGCTGCCGTGATGGTGTCCAGCCAAACTCTCTTTTCAACTTCCAGATCCGTCAAAGACCCCTCGAGAGTGGCGAGGGCTTTCTGCTCATCGAGCAACTCCAGCTTTGGCTTTGCGCTTGCATCCATCGTAAATACCTCCGGTCCCCGCTAGGTGCGAATCGGTAAAATGCAAGCCCAAAAATATGTGTCTTACAATTTTTTCCCGCCTCGAAAGCGCATTTGTGTAGTCACAGTGATTACAAACGAGTTAAGATGACTGCCGGCTAGAGCTGTCCCTGGCTGGCTTTACGCATTTTTGCCACGTAGGCGCTGATTACACTGATAACTATGCCCTGCAGCTCCGGATTCAAATTTTCCATTAGTGTGGTTTTGATGGCGTTTTCTACATCTTCCTGATTATTTCTTTTGGCGCGGTCTGCATACTGGTTAGCCAACGGAGTGATCATCCCTGTGACGGAACCGAATAAGCCGCATATCCAGGGCAACTGCGTGCTCTCCGGAAAGCTCGATTTTATGATAACGACCGCACTTGTTCCAATGAATGATCCGGCCAGTGCCAGATAGGACAGTAGTCGGATGGCAAAAACCTGTCGGCCCGTCAGCCGCCGGCAGGCGGACAGGATATCATTTAGAACATTCGGTGGCAATGCGGGAAGATATCTTCTAACTGCTTCAGGCGATAGGAGCGTAATGCCGCCGGGAATATTTGCGAAAGCCGTTGACCTATCATTTTCCATATTCATGGTGCGCCCATGGGGATTTTTTGCGCATTGTCAATTGTAAATTATTCTCTTCTAAGAAGAAACGCAAATCGCCGAAATTGACATTTCCCTAAATGAGCTTTTCCAGTAGAAGCTGAACCTGCCGCTCCAGCTGAAGTAAACTTCCGCAATTGCCGAGAACGAAATCCGCCCGTAGAATTTTTTCCTCTACGGGCAGTTGTGCTTCCATGCGCCGCTCCAGCTCTTCCCGGTCCCAGCCGCGGGAAACGATGCTGCGGCTCAGCTGAGCCGCGAAAGAGGAGTAAATGCAGACGGTGCGGTCGAAATGCCGGTATAAATTGTTTTCGAAGAGTAGCGGAACTTCGATGGCCGTGGGCACGGCCACCTCTTGGGTCCAAAGAAAGTCAATTTCTGGATAAATGATGCCCTCCAGCACCTTCCGGGCGTCTTGTCTATTGAAAACGATCTGCGCCAAGCGCCGGACGAGCAATTCGCCGTCTTCGTCTATGCAATCGGCGCCGAAGTGCCGTTTTAGGCTTGCCTTCACTCGCGCACTGCCTCGAAGCGCCTGCCGCACGTAGTCGTCTAGATTAATGGTTTCCAAGCCGTAACGGCCCAAAATCTGCAGTGCAGTACTCTTCCCGCAGCAGATACCGCCCGTCAGACCGATCTTCACGGACGCGCAGCATGGGGATTTGACGCCGCATCGCAAGTCGGGAAGAAGGCAAGGGCCACGGCCCACTCAGTCTAGCGCGGATTGTAAAACTCCTCTTTCCCAAAGCACCGCCGCTGGCCTTACGGAGCAGAAATTGCCTAAGAGAATTTCGCGGAATGTCACGCCCACTCTACCGTCAGGCGGTTCCGGCCCCGCCCCGGAGCCCCCACAGCTCCGTCGGGCGGGACCTGCTATGAACACAGCCGATGTCCATCATAAGGGTCTGCGTTTGGCAAGCTTTTTCTGTTGGAAGGCGAATTCTCTCGATGGAGCGCTCACGCGCTCGACCGGAACAAATTGCCCTAGGCACGGAAGATGGCTCCCATGTTTTTCCCTAGGAAGTGGGACATGGTGAAAAGAGTGACAGCGAGGAAGGCCATGGACCAGACTCCCAATGCGCAGGCAAGGTAGGGGCCTATGCCGATAAGGTTTACCAGTTCGTAGATGGCCTTCGTGATGGGGTAAAATTGCTGCTTTTGGGCGATGATGAGGGAGTCGGAAACCTCCATCATGGTCTGGGAGAAGACGAGCAATCCACCGGCGATGAGATTTCCAAAAATGAGAGGAATGGTGATGCGCAAGTAGGTCCGTGCCGGTGGGCTGCCGAGGGAGGCGGCCGCTTCCTCGTAGGTGGGGCTCGTCTGCTGAAGCCCGGCCACGGCAGAGCGCACCATGAAAGGCATTTTGCGGATGCCGTAGGCGATGATGAGGAGCGGGGCCGGATTTGCGACGGGGTTGAGAAAGGAAAAAAGGCGGCC
>JAIRMB010000059.1 GCA_031258995.1 Puniceicoccales bacterium | reverse complement strand
ACGGACGGCTCCCTCGCTATTTTAAAGTCCTATGCCCAAAAATATCCGCGCATAAAAGTGCTCGAAAACGGCCAAAATCGGGGATTGCTGTTCACTCGCATTCGAGCGACCCTCGCGGCGGAGGGCGAGTACATCCTCTGCTTGGACTCGGACGATGAACTTTTTCCGAACATTGCCGAAAAGGCTCTCGCCGCAGCCAAAGGGACCGGCGCGGATATCGTTTTCTTTCAGGTGGAAGAGATAAAGAGGGATGGAAAAAGGTCTCTGGCCCGTTGGCTATGTAACGTGCCGATAACGGGCACAGCTAGAGATGCCGCCGAAATTCCTATCATGATAGAAAAGGAGAAAATGCTGTGGCACCTGTGGGGGCGCCTTTGGCGCGCTGAGATGATCCGGAATACGGCGGCCAGATTTCTAGATTTTGCCTCGCGCAATCACATTATCTACGCCGAAGATATGCTTCTTTTCTATTTCACGGTGAAAAAAGCTGCGTCCTATGCCGTGATTTCCGACGTTGGCCACCGCTACTTTCGTAGTCACGGCGGAATTTGTCACCGTAATGATCCGGCAACGGCAAAAAAGAAATTTGCTGACCTAGAAATCGTGCGAAGGGCCATTGCCGCAGACAGTGACGACTGGCCCGGCAAGAAGCACTTCCTACGGCGCATAGCCAAATAGGCAAATCATTTTCTGTCCTAGGGCACTTTGCCGTCGTCCTGCGCTCCAGCGGCGAATGTCTTTTCGATTGCGGAATTTCTCTTAATGATTAGACTCTACCGGTGGATTTCATACGTTCTAAAACGTACGGAAGTGCTCGCTATTACTCGTCTAGAGCATCATCTGCTATTCCGCCATTCGACCCGTCGAGAAAAGAAACGGGGGCAATGGAGGCGATTGCAACCGAAGCCTGCAATGCCCGCATAAGGGCGCCCAATGGCGGCATCTTGGCTTCTGTGGAAATGATTACCTTAGATTGCTGGCGCGATATGGCAGCAATCACCGCCGACTTCATCATGCACGATCCAGGAGGTATAGCAAGATTCGATCATTACGGAGTCGCAAATGCGCATGTTTTTTGGAAGGACTTAGATATAACAACGGAGCCATACGCAGGCGTCCCGGGAATAGAACTTTTGCAAAAACAAATGGTCGCCGTTCTAAGTCAACTGCGGGAATGCCAATCTCCTCTTACTGCTATTATTTCCGGAATTAGAACGGATCCATCTGAAAATGGAAAGAAAATAGCCACGGCAATGGGCATAGTCCCAAACAACACTCAACAGGCAGTGCAGCAGGCCATCATTCAATCGCTACTCACGCCACACAGGCAGATTGGTTTGCCTACATGTAATATGGATGCCATAATCATCGCAGAAAGTTTGGATTATCCGGAACGGCAGGCAGAACTTTATAGGGATATCATGACTGTCGAGCATCCCAATACCGTACCATTTCCCGCAAACAACAGAACGAGAGAACGACGTCTACAATTAGCGCCTATCCTGAGCCATTGGCCTACTTCCCGATCCAGAGAAGAGTGCTTCGTTACGATTAAACCTGCCGCCGCCAGTGCTCTAGACAATGCCCAGTATCTTTTAAATTGCGGCAAGAGAACTAGATGGGATTCTATCGGAATCACAGCCGCTGGCGCTATACGGCGCAGACATGCTGCGGATGGCGTCACAATCATTAATTACTGTGATGAGTTTAATTATCCGATTCGGGATGTGACCGATGCGTTTTACGCAATGCTTATGCAACAAGTTTACACCACCAACACTGCGGATTCTAAGTCGCCAGCAACCTATATCACGGCTAGTACGGCCTTTATTATGGCGCGCTATCTTTATTACGGATTTTCTGGATGTGGGCACATAGATTACACTAATGCCTTAAGTGCAATTCCGGCCCACTCGCAATTATTTGCCCATTATGACCTTGTTACCTTTGCAAAATATCTTGCGGAAAAACCTGGGAACATAGCCACATTCTTCTCGCAGCCAGAACTATTACCAGAAGCCGGAACAAATAGAACTCAAATATCTGGCACTCAAGTATATTTAGATGGCGTCGGCGGCCACATTGAAAATTTTTTCTTAGAAAAAATGAGGAGGTTGGAAGCGATACTTCCGACCCTACCGGTCCCAGCTGCACTGGAACCTCGACTACCTATACGACCACCGCTTGTCATCCCAAAATTGCTCGGCAGGGCGCCGCCACTAGGGCGAAGACCTGCACAGCCGCCAGTTAGACCATTATTAGCAGCCGCTAGCTCCATAGCTGCCCCGATAGATGTCGGGACGTCAAAGCTATTGACAGACAACGAAGTCTGCATCATCGGAGATCGAAATTATCTTAGAAACGGAAAACCCGTATATCTAGGTATAATCCGTGTGCAAATCTCACCAAAAAGGTACAGGTTGGTAGAATTAGTCAAAGGTAATGATGGTTGGCAGGCATATCACTGCCGAACAGGTTGGCTGGCCGCCTATGATAGCTGAATTTCCAAATCATGAAAATCGTGAAAGCGCGTTGACAAATTCCATAATTCTGCATTTTAATCCCACTATGTTGTTTCCCATCAAGAATGACTGAAAGGAATGTGCAATCATGAATGACCAACAAATGTGTGCTATACCCCGCTATGATTTTAGGGCCTGCGATGCTGTGAAAAGACAGTATAATGTACTTGCATTGGAACATTTTTGCTCGTGGATCAGGGAAGTAGACGGCGCAGCGAACAAGATTTTTGACTATGCTGAGGTTCGCAGGCAGATTCTTAGCGTAAAAACGCGATTTTCAGAAGAAGTACAAAAATATGTGCTCGCATGCTATGAGCCTTTGTTCGCGAAGAATGTTCTTTTGCCAAAAATCCTGAGTTGGCCCGGAGAACCAAATGTCAGCCTAGTAGCGATACTTTACACGATGCCGGTCGACGCGACGCCACGACACCTGCTTTCTGCTGTGCTGGATAGAGACCAGTCGACGAGAGAGCCGAATGGAGCCATCCTCATGAAGGCACGTATTGAATATGCCGTCCCGTATACGTACGCGGCTAAAATAAAAAATTTTATGGACCCTATGCGCGCGGAAATAGAACGATGCGACTAGTGAGAAAATGACCCTCTTGTAAAGCCTAATTAGCTAGGCAGATGCCCTGATTGCCAGCGCTCCCTTGGGGCAGGGGGCGGTGTTTTACTTCTGCTGTAACAAATTTAGCGAATTAACCGGTTACGCTTCAGATTTTGCTCGGCATCCTGGTGTGCTCTACCGTCACCTCTTTCGTACGGTTCTTGCAGAGAACGGACCACGGCCGATAAAGAGGTTTCTTCCTCGGCTAAAACATTTTCTGCTTCGATTGGATCGGGCAACGGCTCCCGGGCGCACATGCGTTCTACGGCGTCCGGGCCGGCGATCATGGCATCGATGAGATCTTCGTATTTTCGAAAAGCGGCTCCGTTGGAGTAATTTTTTACGATATCGGCCCGAGCTTCCCGTCCCAACGCTAAGCGCCATTCTCGATCTTCCAACAGGTCCGCCACCGTGTCGGCCAGGATCCCCACGTCATTTTTGGGCGTCTGAAGGCAGCCCACCCGGGCACCGTCCAGGTACCCCAGCCGCATGAGCACGACCGGCAGTCCGTGGGCTTTGGCTTCCGTAATGACCATGGGGGCGCCCTCGATGGAGGAAGTCATCAGGAGCAAGGCGCCGTCCCGGTAGTAGGGGGCCACATCGCGGAAGCTGAGCACCTCCACGGAGTCCTGGATTCCCAGCTCCCGAATTCGATCGATGCAGCGCTCCTGGTACTCCTTATCGTTTCCAATTGCCATCCCTATCATGAGTAACTTCGCATCCGGCACCCGCTGCAACACTTTGGCGAAGGCCTCGATGGCCAAGTGGGGCCGCTTGGCGTCCTCCGTCCAACGGCCAATCCAGAGCACGTTTTTGCTGCTTTGATCGGAGGGCACGACATCGGATGGATCGAAGGTGAGTGGATTATTTAGGACGAGGCAGCGGGAAACGCCATCCTTACGCCATTGGTAGAGATCCACCTGGGAGAGGCAGCTCACGGCGGCGCAGCCGGCATAGGACAGCTTGCGCCAAAGGATAATGCCCGGGCTTAGGAAGCAGGAACGGTGATAAAAATTATGCTCCTGGAGCAAAATGGGCACGCCTAAAAATTTGAATAGTGGGTAGTTGAACCAGTTTCCGTAATTAATGCAGATGCAAGCATCCATGGGAATTTCCTGGGACAGCCGGTACCAATCGGCATTGTAGGGGTGGCCGCTGGCCGGCGGAGAAACCCGCAAAAATCGCACGTTTGGATCGACCGGGTAGGTGACGGCGGCATTGCTATCAATCACAAGGGTAACTTGATAGCGTGGATCTTTGGCCCAATGGTTGGCCAATAGAGATACGACCCGCTCTACGCCGCCGACGGCCAAGGTCGGGATCCGCAAAATGATGGAAATTTTCCCATCTTCACTCCGTTTTGCCCTGCGGGGGAATTTCATACGATTCACGGCCGCCGTTGTCCAGGGTGGGTTTTGCTCCAGCATGGCAGAAAATACTTCGAACTGCATTTCGTCGGGGAATTGGGCCAAGTAATTGCGAAACAGTTCCACACCGCTGGCGACGGGTAGATCTGCGATGGGCCGAAGGAAGCGCCTCGCCGCCAGAGAGCGCAATTTTTGCGCCCACTCGCGATTCTCCGTATCCCATTCCTGTTCCAGGATCATGGCAGCCACTTGGGCGGAATTCAGCACATAGTGCCATCGGTAAGAGCTGTCCCTCTTGACTCGGGCGCAAATGCCGGTACCTTGGTAGTGTCGATAGCCGATATCATTGATCCGTACGCACTTATTAGAGTTTCGCCAGATATTCCAGAGGATGGGCAAATCCTCCACGTAGGCGATGTTTTTCCTTTCTGCGTAGGGCGCGAGTCGTCCCGCGGCATTGCGTATGATTTTTCCGCTGTACATTTTATTCCAAATGTACCAGACGCTATCTTCCTCCACCAGGGCGGGCAGCAGCTCATTGCCCTCGAGGACGCCCGCCTTGGGCGGATCGAGCGGTCTTCCCGCCAGAGCTCGTTTGTCGCCCAGAACATATTCCGTGCAAAAATGGACGCAGTCGGCATTTTCTTCGCAGGCAACGGCCCTAGCCCGGCGGGCGATGTCCGGAAATAGCTCATCGTCGGCATCGAGCCAGAGCACGTGCCGTCCCCTCGCCGCGGCCATGGCCCGCACGCGGGCGTGAAAGGTACCCCGGTTCCGTTCGTTACGCAGCACCCGCACGCG
>JAIRMB010000038.1 GCA_031258995.1 Puniceicoccales bacterium | reverse complement strand
ATTCGTCCGGCTATTCTTAGTGCCCGAAGAAATGTATCGCGTTTTTTCCAGAGCCCCATTCCTTCGGCCGGCGCCGGTATTCGCACGGCACTCAGCGGCGTGTCGAGTTCCGACTTTCCGACTAGTTGATGGGCATCGGTGCGATAGATCTTGAGAAAGGTCTTTGTCCGATGGAACTTCGGATAGAGGTACATCCATGGCACAGGTCTGCGGGTCGCAGCATTTGCGCGGCCTACCATTCTGCCATAGGAACTTTCACGCAGCCGGGAGGAAATTGTGCGCCGGGAGCGCCGACGAAAACTTCCATTTTATTCGGATCTCTCACATTTGCACGGATCGCAATGTTGACATCAGTGTATCCGCCATCTCGCATGAAAATCAGGAATGTAAAGCAGGATTGTCGATCAATGGCGCCCAGTCTTCTAAAGGCTTTCGCAGGAATGTTTTTTAATTCTGAAAGCATGTACTTAATTATAAATGTATTCGCCGGTTTCGACCCAGCAAGTATGGGATCTTGGCTTCCGCATTGGACAGCGAGCCTTCCGCACGTGGCAATCCGTTCTGCGATATCAGTAGGTTCAAGATCAAGATAGTCACTACCGCTTTTATTTATTTCGCCCCAATTAGAATATTCTGCTTTAAAAAGCTCATAGGCGGACTTTACATTTTCTACAAATTTCTCAGTCCCATTTTTGGAGCTACGAATCGCTTCGGCGAGCTCCTCCATCTCTGTGGTAGTCCTCGAATAGGAGGAAAAGATCGCCTTTAAGAGGGGATAACGCGTTTCCCCTTTAGCCCTAAAAAATAGATCAAGAGTCATGATTTCTTCCATACGAAAAACTGGGAGCAAAATTCCGAAAAGACAACGAAGGCCTTCGTACAAGGAGGACCTCGTTGCTGTTTTCTTCACTATTTTTTCGCTCGTCACAGCTCTCGCTCGGATTTTTCCTCTGGAAACTTCTGTTTCGAAGCGCCGCAAAAACACATGCTCGACATCACCGATGCTTCCAGAGGAACTCACTGCGGAACCCATTATACGGATAGATAATGGGTTTGCAAGTCTTTCTTCTTTTGGGAGTCGGTTCCTCGTAGCGAGCGACGCTAGCTGGTACGTAAAAAATCGCCCGGCGGCGGGGTCGGCGAGTGGGCTCGGTGAAATTCCTCTAGAAACTCCGCGAAGGCGCCATAGACCTGCGTTGCTGTAAAGTGTTCCTGAAAAGCCTTTCCAGCGCCAATCCGCATGGCCGCCTGCAATTCCGTCGACCTAAGAATTTGGTCCACGGCAAGGCGGAGGGCAGGCAAATCGCCGGCCGGAAAGGAAAGGCCAAAGCGGTACTGCTCCATCAGCTGGCTCAATTCACCGCCCAAAGAGGAAACGACTGGAACACCCATAGCCAAAAAGTCCATGGCTTTGTTGCGTACCGTTGGGCCCTGCATATCCCGGTATGGAAGCAGGCCAATGGTGCTGACTGCCAGTAACTTTTGCAGTTTAAGGCGGTCTAGCCAGCCGGTCACAGTCAAATTGGGCAGCCGCTGATGGCGGACGGGATTTTCTCCGGCCAAAACGAAACGCACATCTCGACGTCCCTCGGCGGCAAACTGCCGGGCCAGGGCTACGACCATGGCAAAGTCAAAAACGGATCCGACCCGACCAATGCAGGTAATAATGGCCGCCGTCTTTCCCAGAGACAAAGATTTGCGAAATTCCCAGCGCTGCCGGTCCGTGGCGAAAAGAGTCGCCGGCGGCTCTTCGTAGGCGAGCGGGAAAACCCGATCCCATGGCCCCGGCGGCCTATCCGCCTGTCTATGCGCCCAGCGAAGGCAGTCTTCCGTGATGGCGCTGACCGCATCGGCCCCATGAAGTACCTGCTGAGCCCGACGCCGTTCATGGCGGAAGATCCAGTGAAAGAGCTGGTAGAGCGGAAAATGTAGGGCCCTAAGGAAGGAATCTGGCCAGCGGTCCCGCACATCCAAAATGAGAGGCACGGAACGGCGGCGGGCGTACTCGCTAACGCGGCGAGCCAGCCGTAAGGGTGGAATGGAGCAGAGAATGAGGTCCGGCGGCGCTTCCTCGGAGGCACAGCGGCAAAAATCTCTTGCCAACTCCCGATCGTGGCGCGAGTGGCGAATGGAAACGCTTTTCGTGTAAGGCGTAGGGCCGTGGAGAAAGCGATAGCGGAGTCGGGCTCCCATCGTTACCTCCCGGCCTTCGCAGAAGCGGAAAGTCTTGCGAAGTTGATCGAAGGTGGAAGTCCAGTGGAGGACAGAATTTCCCCTTTCCACCAGACGATTGACCAACATTTCTGTGCGGAACGGGCGATTTCCACCGTCAAAGAAGGAGATCGGTTCTCCCATCTGCAGCACCCAAACGTTCACAGCGGACGGTTTACTATCCGGCAAACGGAGCACTGTCCACCCATTTCCCGGTTCCCTTCGGCTCCGGCCATCCCTCCCTGGTCAAAGACAAAAATTCCGTGGCACCGTGCGTCTCCTCCTCGCTGTCCGTTTCCTCTTGCCTCCCGCTGCGGCCTCCTTCCCACTGAGGTCGTGAGATCTCGCATCTGTGTCGCCCTGTCCGGCGGTGTGGATAGCGCCGTTGCAGCCCATTTACTTTTAGAGAGCGGCCATGCGGTGGAGGCGGTCCACATGCGCACCTGGCAGAGCGAAGACGGCGCCGGCGAGTGCCCTTGGCAAGAAGATCGGGAAAACGCTCGGGCCGTTGCCGAACACCTAGGGGTCCCTTTTCGCGTAGAAAGTTTGATCTCCCACTACCGTCAGCACGTAGTTGAGCCGCTCGTTGCCGGATACGGCGCCGGCCGAACCCCTAATCCGGACATACTCTGCAACCGCTTTGTTAAATTCGGTTTTCTTTTGGAAGGGGCCCTCGCCGCCGGCTGCGATTTTTTAGCCACCGGACACTACTGCCGCATGGAGCACCTTCCCTCCGGTGAGCACGTTCTCCGCCGTGGAGCGGATCCGACCAAGGACCAGTGCTATTTTTTATCTGCCGTCCGTCGGAAAGCCCTGCCGCATATCCTATTTCCCGTTGGCAGGCTCACCAAAAAACGGGTTCGGGAGATCGCCCGCGCGATCGGTCTTCCCAACGCAGAGCGGAAGGACAGCCAAGACATTTGCTTTTTAGGCGGGAAGGTGACAGTGCGGGACTTTCTCGGCCGCTATCTGCCGGACAGGCCGGGGGACATCCTTGACCGGGAAGGGAAAATCCTCGGCCGACACCGGGGCCTGTTCCGTCACACGCTCGGCCAGCGGAAAGGCTTGGCCATCCCGTCCAATCGGGATTTTGAAAGGTACGTAGTCGTCGGAAAGGATCTAGCGCGCAACGCGCTAACAATAGCATTCGAGTCAGACCGGAAGAACGGCCTCTGGAATGATTCGGCGGAACTGCGCGACTTGAACTTTCTCTGCGAGCCGATCCGAGGGGGACGGCGGCTCCTCACGGAACCGCGCTTTCGAGACCCACCCGTGGCCGCCCTGATCCGCTTCCGAGAAGACGACACCGCCCATGTGCATTTCGAAACACCACAACGGGCTCTGGCGGAGGGGCAAACACTAGCCTTCTACGACGGCGACCGACTCTTAGGCGGCGGAACCTACTACACCCGCATGGAGAAAGCGGACCAGCAATAGGTAACCGACGAAACGCGCAAGCAAAACAACTCACGCCCAAGTATAACGCACGCTATCGTTCACTCTTCTCCTCGTGCAACGCCAACCATCCGCATCCCACAGCTCATACTCAAAGTTATTCACGCGATTCTGAATATCCGCCCCTAGCCCCTCCAAAAGCGCGTAGTATTCGCCACGCAACTCCCCATTGGATGAATGAGACAAAACGTACGCCAAGGGATCCATTTTCGCATCCGGCTGCGCCACCAGGATCTGATAAATGCATTCATTCACCTTCTCGCACTCCGCCCTAGCGTACCCGTCCCTTATTAGGCTGTTAATTAACGCCAACAGCTGCCGCGGCCCATTCTCGGACCGCAGCGCATCGGCATACTGCGACCGCATTTCCGGCAAGGAAAACCCACATTTAACCGCAAAGGCCCAGCCCCCCACGGCCTCTTTGTCTAACAGACCCTTCAACGAATCCACAAAAGGCTGCACCGCCTTACTGTATCCGCACACTCCCACGGCTTCCAGCTTTTCCAGCTTTAGAAGTAGAGGAAAACCACACGCCCCACAGCTTGTGAAATCAACCATCCCACTGCGCCACTTACCGCCCTGCACGGCTGCGAGAAGGAAAGGAAACGACATGCGCCGGCCGCGCCCGGCGGCAAAAAGCTTGAGTTCGGGCGAGCTTGCCGCGCCTCCACCCAAGTCGCCGGTGGGCAGAAGGGCCTCAGGATATAATGAATTTAAACGACGAGTAGCCAGCATAACAAACCTCCGCGCACGTTCCAATAATTCTTAACCGCTTCGCAAGCCTCACTTTTGCTAAAAAAATACTAATAAGGCGTACTTCGCATCACTCACCATCGGGCGGATTATGTGGAACCACCGCTGCCGGTGGAGCATCCGGGGCGCTTCCTCCCCCTTGGGGAGCTACCGCCACCGGAAGATCTTGCGGAGCGCCTTCGTCCCGTGGAGCCGCTGCTGCCGGTGCCGGTTGAACTGAAGATTCAATGAAAAAGCTCGCCGGAGCTCCTTTGAGTTTGCGCCAAAGAAACCAAAGGACGCGAGTAAAATTGTTATCAAGGGCGGCGACAAGGGCGGCGACAAAAGGATCCGTCGGGAAATCCACCATCATGTCATCTGAGATGGTCGAAAGCCACCTGGCCAGGACAGAAGCAGGGGGAGGAGCAATGCCAGATTCAGTTTCAGGTGCGACCGCTAGCGCGGTGGCAAGAAAAGCAGCCAATACTTCCGCCGGACTGTGGTATTCCTTTAGGGCCATATAGAACGTAATTTGCGTAAATAGACCTCTGAATTCGACGGAAAGCTCACTTGTTCCCATGGAGGTTAAAAAATCCAGTAAAGAAGCGAGCGCGCCTGTAACATATTCGGGCTGCAGCAGATGGACCATTATTAGAAAATCTATGGTAGTTCCAGAGGGCCCACACCAGACCGGGAGATTGCTTAGATCACATAGCCCGGCGCAGGTCATGCGGGGCTGAAATTCGCCGTCGATCTCTACTACGAGGTCCCCCAACTTCGGCCCAGCGGATTCGCCGATGGGCACAGCCAGCAGATTGGTTCGAAGGGTGATTTCATCTCGCGGCGGGAGAGAACATATCCGCCGCAGCAGTCGCATCGCGACTTCCGCCCGTTGCGAACCGGCCGATCGTGCTTCCTTGTAGAAGCATAGTAGTGCTTTGCCAATAAAGAGCAATGGCTGCTGCACGAGGAGCATCCTATTTGCAGAAAAGGTGCGGAAGCAGGCGGCCAAGGGAACGGCATCCGATCCGGACAGGAGGAGGAGCTTGTCAAAGGCATCTATGACAGCGTCAGCGTCCATGACAGCGGCGACAGCGCCGAAGCACTCCTCTCCACGGACGCGAAGGCTACGAAGAGTGGTCAAAAAACGTTCTCTTCTCACCGTATCGTCTTTCGTAAAAATACTCAAGATTTTAGCAAAGCCCGTCTTCGGACGCTGGGGTAGTTCGGCGAAATGCTTCACATCAATGCGTCCACGTGTTCCCAGTTTCTCGCCTTCCATTTTGCGAATTTTTTCCAGTAGTAATGAAATACTTTCTCCAAGAACTTTTCGCGCTTCCGCCGACAGATCAGGAAAATATCCGACGATAACCGCAATGCACCTTTCATCGAACCCTTTAGCAAAAAACTCTGCGAATGGCGCCATCGCCCGCGCGCGCCCATGCAGCGCAAACGATGCCTCAACCCTCGCGGAGAAATCCCTTCCTGCTCCAAATCTTTCCTCAACGAAGAGTCCCGAAAGCGGAGCAAGCAATGCCGGCAAACGGTCCACATCTCTCCCGGCCTTTTTTTTGGCGGCCTCGACAAGATCAAAGCACAGTAGAATCAATTGGGTGAATGGAATGCTGTGGGCAGCGAAGGGCATGGTTCGCACTTCACCTAAAAGCCTTGAGACAGTCGTTACCGGATCGGAAACCTCCATTCCCTGGCAAAAACGACAGCGTAGACTGTCCACGAAACGTCTTCTAAAAAACTTCTCGTCGAAACCAGGAATCGCCGGAGGCGTAGGGGATGACAAAACGGCAAGAAAGGCAGCAAAAATTCCATCAATACGTTGCGCGGAAAACCATAAATGCGAAGGTGTGCTAGGGTAAATGATGCTCGCTGCCAGCGCCGACGAGATCGCGAGATCATTACACTGCGTTGCAGAGGGATCGGCATATGTGCGCGTTGATTGCACTAGCGCAGTAGCACTGCCTAGTAATTCGTCAGCTAATTCGCCACCTCTGCTGACACAGCGTAATGCTGAAAGCAAAAATGCTACTGGATCTCTTTCGATGGGCGCGCTCACAGTGCGGCCTTGTCTTTCCCTGCGGAGCGATATTGCGAAAGAGAAAGATAAATTTACGAAAAAATGACGGTCGGGCTGCGACGGCAATCGCTTCTGGGGCGACCGATCGTCCATCCGGACGTAAAACATGCCTGCCGAGCTACCCTTCCTCGCCCCGAGGATGTGAGTTATTCCGACCGCTGTGGAAACTTCTCAATCCGGCACACTTTTGGGCTCGCCAAAGGCGGCTCGATTGCCCCAGACGCATGAACTATGTCATTTCCCTAAAAGGCAATGGCGCCCGCGCATGGGAGCACAGGGTTCTCATCCTCTGCCGTCCCCACTTCTCCGGGCCGACGGCCCAAGGGGGCGCCGACCGCACTTCCTCTTGCGATTGGCGTGGCCGAAGAACTGCGTCTGCAAAACGCCGCTTCCGCGCTAAATACTCTAATGTATTGCCTGCGAGATAAGAGTTACGTTTATTTACGTGCGCGAATCGCATAAAGAACCGCCCAAAATTTTTCTCGCTACGCAGGAAGATTTACCGTCAGCGGCGGCTTCTGGATTGCCCTTGTGTTTTGCGTCGTATTCTACGGACTAGGTCTTGGCGGTAAAGTCGCCGTCGGTTTTGCACGACCTTAGGCTTTCGCGTTTTTTTTCGCGGAATAGGGGCCGGCCGATCCGGACCTGTCCCATTGGCCTGTGGCGAAGCAAAAAAAAGCGGCCAGCAAAATCCTTGCTATTTTTACTGGGAGGGCAGAGAATCCTCCACTTTGAGCGGCCGACTAGCCCAAATGGGCGAAAAGAAGTTGGGGCGCCCGTATGTCGCGATTTTTGCATTCGTGTCCGTTTTTCACTTTAATTTTGTTGTGAACTATGAAATTTACAGATTTGAATCCGAAAAGGGAAATTGGTGCCCACAGCTTGCTCGTTGAGCTGGGCGAGTTCCACCTATTGGTGGATGGCGGAATGAGTCCGAAGGACGTGGGCTTGGCCAGCCTGCCCGACTACACGCGCATTCCCAGCGATTCCATCGATTTGATTCTTTTGACCCACTGTCATCTGGATCATATTGGCTCCTTGCCTTGCGTGCACCGCAGTCAGCCGTCGGCCCGCGTGCTCATGACGCCGGCGTCCGGAGAAATTTTGCCGGTAATGCTACAAAATTCCTACACGGTAATGCTGAGACAGCGGGATGAAAAAAATGTGGAAGAGTACCCGCTCTTTTCGCGACCGGAAGTGGATGCGGTGCTTGGCGACTTTTTCCCCATGCATTTCGGCCGCACGCGAGAATTCGTCAAAAATGGGGATCGGCTTAAAATTACCTTTTTCCCGTCCGGCCACGTCATGGGAGCCGCCTCCATTCTGCTGGAGCACGGGGGCAAAAAGTATTTTTTTACCGGCGACATCCTCTTCCGCCGCCAGCACACGCTCGGCGGCGCGCAAATCCCTTCCATGAAGGTGGACACACTGATCATGGAGACCACCAGGGGCCTGGCGGAACACCCACAAAATTTTCTCTACGAAGAAGAATTGGCCCGGCTGCTGGCGTCCGTCATTAGGACCATAAAGGGCGGCGGGTCTTGCCTGTTGCCCGTTTTCGCACTCGGTCGCATGCAGGAGGTCATCACGCTCATCTACGAGGGCCGAAAGCGCGGCATTTTACCGGGCGGCTTCCCCATCTATTGTTCCGGGCTCGGCCTGGCCGTCGTGGACGTTTTTGAAAAGATAATGCGCAATCGAAAAAAGTATGGCGTCGACTATACGGCCCAGGACCCGATCGTACCGCCCGTCCGGCAGGACTTGCGCCACCGGCTGGCGCCTTCCGACGAATGGGGTTTTCGCAAACGCATTCTCACCGCGCTCAACGTACGGCCTCTCCCGCGCAATCGGATAAAGGCGGGCGTGGACATCCGCCGGCCGAGCCTTTTCATCGTTAGCAGCGGAATGCTGGTGGAAAATACGCCCGCTTACCAGGTGGCCTCTTCGCTCCTATCCTTCCCGCATAACCTCATTGCCTTTACTGGCTATTGCGATCCCGATACGCCGGGCGGACGCCTTCTCGCCCTCGGTCCGGGCGATTCGTTTGCCTTCGACGCGTTGGAGTTTGCGACAACCATTCGGGCCCGCGTGGAGCACTACGATGCTAGTGGGCACGCCGATCGGGAGGACCTGCTCCACATGGCCCATGAGATGGGGCCGTCCTCTGTCGTGCTTTCCCACGGCGACGGCGGTGCCCGCAGCTGGTTTGAAAATGCTCTTCAGCTGGCCCTGCCGACGGCGAAAATTATAAACCCGGAACCGCAAGAAACCTACGAGATTTAGGACCGCATCGGAACGAAAATGGAAAAATTCCCCCCCCGAAAAAATCTGACTTTCGCGGGCGGTCTATCAAAGACTTCGCTGCCCAATGGGGTAAAATTTTTGGTTTCTTATTACACCAGAAGTTCGGGCAGGCCGTCTCCGCTTTCACGAAAATTACGAAATATAAACTCTTGCAACTCATCGGAACTTAGCGATTTAGATGTTGCTACGGGCTCAAATCCCTCCTTAGCAGAATTGAGATGCACGAATGTAATAATTTTGTGATCCGTCTCCGGATCTATGTGCAAGATAAGGAAGCGCACGAGCGGGGTACTAGATTGGGATTTTTCTATGGCCTCTCCCTCTAGGCATACTTTAATGTGACAGCCCGGGAACAGCAGATCGATGTACGTCTGACCTGCATTTTTGCGGCTGTTCCGTACCATGCTATGGAATCCCTCAGACGGGCCGGAGATCTGTTTAAATTTTTGCACTTTACATGTTTCATCGACAAGAACTACTAAACGATAGGCAACTTCCACCGCATACCGCCTATTCACGTTTTGCTTTCTAACTAATTTCATTGCTCTCACATCTGCGGGACGGCCCCTTCCGTCGACACTTGGCGCATCCCCGTCCGTGCTGGCGAGCGGAATTAACGCCTTTCCGGAGGCGTCGAGTGTGGCACCGAATATAAGGAAGCGGTGAACCTTCATAATTAGCGGGAGCGTATTATTTGCCAGCACATCAGGCGTTGCTGGATTTGATAGATCCCCTTTAATTAGCTTGCCAAGCTCAGTATGGAGATGTTTCGGGCACACTTTTTCCTCTGGCGCACCGGGCGGAGCGATGTTGATCTCAACATTATCTCTACTAAAAGCAGATAGCATGTCGTAGGCTCGCAGGAGATCTGCTCCGCCTGCGTTGAATTTGGAATAGGAATTTTTCTGGGAATTTAGGCCAAAATATTTTTCTAGTAAAAGCACGTCCTCGCTGGTCGGCTCATGATGATCGGCACCAATTTGAATTCGTCCCTTAACTCTTTTATCAGGAGGTAAATTCGCGTTATGGAATGCATTGGCATAGGCGCGACGGCTAGCGGCAGTGCCATCGCCATCGGGTGAAGGGGGAATAAACTTACCAAAACCGGCACCGCCTACAACCACCCCTTCATTTTATTGCCCATTCCCATATGTGACAATGGGGAAATTTTCCCGACTCAACAAAAAGTAGTCTCTCCATTCGGGGAGTAGAACATTTTCGCGGTCCCTGATCGGCTGCGATTGCGAATTTGCAAAAAAAGTTTGCAAAAAACAAAAAATTCTCCACCATGCCGCTGCAGCGCCTTTCGCGCAAATAGGGCTTGTCAACGTCTTCTTTTCATCAAAATGCCGCCCCATATGAAAAACGCGGAGGTTTCCGCCGAGCCGTCTCCTTCGGCCGACGGCGCAGCAAAGGGTCCCGACGCCGCACCCGTCGTGCGGGTTTCCCGTGACGTCCTATTTGCAGCGGTTCGGGCCCAAAAAGTCACGGCTGAGAAGTCCCAGCAGGAGGCTCCGGAGGAAGACGATCAGGATCGGGCGCTCCAGGCTCGAGTGAAGGGACTCGTTCGGTTGGCCAAGGAGCAGGGCTATGTTTCCTTTGAGGACATCAACCAGTCCCTCGGCGATGAGAACGATTCCGCCGAGATGGAGGTGGAAAACGTCATCCACATCTTAGAGAACCTGGAAATTCGCGTTCTGGACCCGGAGGAAATTGTCAAGCAGGAGCAGAGCGACCGGGAAAAGCTGGAGCAGCGCATCTACGAAGATCAGGCCGACACGGCGAACGAGGATCCCATTCGCACCTATTTGCGGCAGATGGGGAAGGTGCCACTACTCACTCGCGATCAGGAGGTTTCCATCTCCAAGCGGATCGAATCGGCCGAACAGAAGGCCCAGGACGAGCTATTTTCCGTCCGCTTCACCGTCGAACATCAGCTGCAGTTGGCCACCAGACTTTTGCAGAAGGAAGAGCGCTTCGATCAGATCGTCATAGATAAGAAGATTGGAACCCGCGACTCCTACTACGAGATGCTGCCCCGGCTCATCCAGGACAGCAGGACTCTGCTGGACCGCCTGGACGAATTGCTACAGGAGCAGGCAAATACCGGCGATGAGTCCCAAAAAAAACGGATTGCGCTTCGCATAAAAAACTATGAAACTCAACTTAAGCAAATTTTGAAGCGATTTTGCTTCAAAATGAAGCTCTTCGAGGATTTTCTGAACGAGAAGGGCCCTCTCCTGCGCCGCATCCGGAAAGATCTGGATCTGCTCGAAGCGGACAAGAGGCGCCCAGTCCGGCCCGAGGAGAAGGAACAGGTGCAGAGGGGGCTGGCCGAATTCCGAAAGGAGTTTCGTACGGATCCGGCCCGCCTTCTCGAAGTGCTGCGGCGCTTCCGCCACCACATGAAGGCCACGAACCAGGCCAAGACGGAGATGGTGGAAGCCAACCTGCGGCTAGTGATCAGCATCGCCAAGAAGTACACGAATCGGGGACTTTCCTTCCTCGACCTAATTCAGGAAGGAAACATGGGACTCATCAAGGCGGTAGAAAAATTCGAGTATCGACGCGGCTATAAATTTTCCACCTATGCCACCTGGTGGATTCGGCAGGCCATTACCCGCTCCATCGCGGACCAGGCGCGCACTATCCGCATCCCCGTACACATGATAGAGGTCCTAAACCGAGTCATGCAGGTACAGAAGCAGCTGTTGCAGGAGCTGGGCCACGAACCTTCGCCGGAAGAAATGGCCAACGAACTGGATATGCCGCTGGAACGGGTCCAGAGCATTATGAAAATGGCCCAGCAGCCCATCTCCCTCCAGAGCCCCGTCGGCGACGGAGAGGATTCCTGCTTCGGCGATTTCATCGAAGACAAGTCCGCCGAAGACCCGCAAAACTCCGCAGCGAGTAGTCTGCTGAGGGAAAAATTACGAGAGATTCTGGTGTCCCTTTCCGAGCGGGAGCAGAAGGTGCTTTCCCTCCGCTTTGGCCTGGATGACGGCTACAGTCGCACGCTAGAGGAGGTGGGTCAGCAGTTCAACGTCACCCGGGAGCGCATCCGCCAAATTGAGGCCAAAGCCCTTCGCAAAATGCGCCATCCCACACGCATTCGCCAGCTCAACGGCTACTTTGAAACCACGATTAAAGTGAGCCAAAAGGGCTTCGATGATTTTAAGAAGACCAAATAGGCCAGCTAGGTGGGCTGAAGTTCGAAGAGGCGCGGCACTATATCTTTATGCGGTTTCACCACCGTAGAAAAAACAGCGATCCGTTGCCATCTGTGATGAAATGTCTTGACTCCTATCCTTGGGGTCGTTTGAAGCCTTAGACTAAGGAGGGTTTTGAAAAATCGTGTCTGCGTGCGTAGAGTGCTTTTCAAATCTGCAAGAGGTCTTTGAGTGTGAGGTGCGCAATTTGGATCGAAGGATTGACTGGGCCGCTAAATGTGGTGAAGACTTATCCAAACTTACCAAAACACGTGACATCCTCGTAAAATGCAAAACTGAGCTGCTAGGGCTACGGGCAAAAAATGATGTTATGTCAATTTTGGAACGGCCCGGATGCGATCGGATGTGGTCGGTGGGTTGTTTTAAGCTTGCCATTTGCAGGTGGACGTTAGAGGCAACGTTAAACTCTGGTTTGCACTGCGATGAGTTTTGGCAGGGCGTGCTCGATGCCGTCGAAAAAGTCAAAGATCATGCGAAATCTTTCAACTTCGAAGCCGCTGCCTGCGCCCCGGAGGGTCCTCCGGACCCTCCTATGCCCGCCCATGCTAAGAGCCTATTCGAGGAAGCGGATTCTTGGAGTCGTGGAATTGATTTGGGGAGTCTTGGCTTGCGTGGCTGTGATCTTGGGTTGAGCGCTCCGAATAGTTACCGCATTGGCAGTGCCGAGGACGCTGTCGACATTATCAGCAGACTGCAAAGCGCAACGCAAGCCGTACGGGCGAAAAGCGCTCGGCTCGACGAGCAAGCCGCACGGGCGGCCGCAGCGAAAAAGCAGGAACCGAAGCGGCCGTTGATAGCCAGGTTTTTTCTGGCAGTCGTGACTGCTTTGTCGCCGTAGGCTCGACCATCCGGTCCTTTTTCTTGTGGCTCGGCTGGCATCTGGGGATCTGTTCTCAGCCAAAAAAAGAAGAACAGGCGTCCGAAAAATCGGGAGGCGCTGACGGCAGTCGGCCATAGAAGTTTTGTACGGCCCCTTCGTTGCGTCGTTTTTGTGCCCATGTGGCGTCGTCTCAAGCACGAGAAAAGTTAGTAGAACCTCATTATTCCCTCGAGTTCGCGGCCCCAATTCAACCGCCCCCGGCCAGGGGGGCGGGGTGCCTTCCATGGAAATGTGGAGGAAGACGCTATGTCGACTACGGTAGTACAAATGAACCCACTCCAGGTGGCCATAGAGGCCGCTAAGGATCGAGTGGACAGGCTCGAACAGTTCTTGATGCCTTACGCGGAGCGCGGACAGGAGCTGCCGCAGTTCCTCAGAGGGAGGTACGTTGTAGCTTCGGAGGTGCACGGAGTTTTATTGAATGTGGGGGCGATTGTTATCCCGATGTTGTCGAAAGGTGTCTGCGTGCCGTCCGTGCAAAGTTGTATTTTGGCCGCTGCCACGTTTGCCATGGCGCCGGACGAAGAGGCGCGTAGACTTCATTATGGCAAAATTTTAGCCGCGCTGGACTGCGCTGTGAGGGAGGCTGCGGCCCTTGGCATCGTAGTGGAACGGCTAGAAGACGCCAAATTACTACTTACGCAAGCGCAGGCTGCAAAAGAAACGGCAGAAGCGGAATTGCGTAGGGCGCAGGTCGGTGCGGAGACGACCCTTGCAGCGGCGCGGAGTGAGTTTTTGCGAGCGCAGGCAAATAAGAAAAACAAAAAAGCGGAGGCTCATGGGCGCGAGTCGTTGGCAACGGAGCAGAAGATGCTTGCGAAAGCCGACTACAATCGGGCGAGTTTTTTACGAAAAATGTTCCTGGGAGTTCCGGCGGGGGCACCGAAAAAGGAGTCGGAGAGTGCGGAAGGGGGTAAGTGATGGACGGCGCGATTGTACCTTATACTCAACCCGATGCCGCATGCCCGCGCCGTGGGCCGCGGGTCGTCGATCTGACTACAGGAGAGGAGTTGGAGGTGGTGAGCCCTTCCGTCCCACCGAGCCAATCGCGGGCGGGGTGGAGGGACGCACGGGAGCGGCCCTTCGCTGCGAGGGATGGGCAAGGCAGTCCGTCCGGCTTACCTGTGAGCCCGCAGATGGAGGCGGCGTTGGCCCAATTCGCTGAGGCGCGAGTGCGAAACGAGGGAGCGAAGCAGGAGTTGGCGGAGGCGCGGGGGGACGCGGAAGCTTTGCTGGCCCAAACGGCCGCCGAGTGCGCGGCGATAAGGGCTCAAGCGGAAGCAACAGAGGAGAGGGCTAGGCTCGCGGAGGTGAGGACTGCGCAGCATAGGGCAGAAATGGGGGCACACCAGACGCGTGGTTCAAAGTGCCCAGTGGCGTAGGGGTGGTTGCGGTTTTTGTTGTAACGAAGAGAATGGAGGAGGTGGGTTGTGTCTACGGCTTTGGATTTTGACGTGAGATCTTTTCTTCAAGACGGGGCTCTTAGTGAGGCTTTGGAAGAACGTGAGAACGAAATAAGTGCGAGCATTGAGGCCTGCTCCGACCAGCCGGATCGGCTGGCCGTGCTCTGCGATGAGCTCTTTACCGTGCAGCACCAACGGAGCGCGCTGTGCCTGTTGCCGGCCATTATGGATGCATGTGGTTCGTGGAATTTCGAAATGACGGACGCCGTGGTGCGTACCCTTTCCCTATACATGTTCGCGGATAGCGAGGAGGTTCGTCAACGAGCCTGGTCCCTGATGGGGCGTTTGCTTGACTCGAGCATTAAGGCGGGTGAGCAACTTGGCAGGATGGCGTGTGAACTGATCTCCGACGAGGCGGATTCCATGGTGAAAGTTGCAGGGGTCGTAACGAGCTGGACAGAGCAAATCAAAAAGCGGACGGAGGACTGCAACAGGGTCGCGGTGGACCTCCGCAGAGCCAAGGAGAGGCGCGACCAGGCCGTAAAAAGGTACGAAGCGGCCTATGAGGCAATATGTGAATTTGCTCTACCCCGTCGGCGGCGCCAGCCGGAGCCGCGGCCGTCTTCGTGCTCGGTGGCCTGACGGCCGTGCCGCTCGCACTACGGAATGCGGCAGCCGGCCGGATTCTGTCGGCGGCGCGGATTCGGGAGCGGAATGCCGAGCAATGGCCCGATCCGCCCGCAATAGCCCTTCATTAAATGTTAGTGTGCCAGCATATTGCGAAAATGCCGGCTGCCGCCGCGGGAAGACTTCCGCAGGATCTGCGGGACGACGAAAAACGAAAAAAATTCGGTGCGGAGGCGCGTTAACAAATTTCTTCACAGAAGCAACTTATGAGGCTTCCCGCTGGAAAAGTGCTTATAAATTTTACTCTTTCTTTTACGCTAGTATTATGCTATTTCGATCTGCGTTGCCTGGGTTGCGACCGCCTATTCAGAATGGCCCCGCCTTGGCGGCAGGCTCACTTGTGACCTGTGGGGGGCCTTGTGGGGAAGAAAGCCGTGAAGAACCAGCTAAGCATTGCGTTCGCGGGCGAAAGTGTACGCTTCGGGAAGCGGTGAGGAATTGGACCAAAAGATCCAAAAGCTATTGGCAGGCGCAGTTCCCGATGCCAACATCGAGAATCTTCATAGAGAAGTAGGTACTAAAATACAAAAACTTAATAGGGAAATGGAAAACTATTTGGGTTGGGGACAGGTGCCCGCAGAGTCAGACCGTATTCGTTTGGAATTTCTGCTGCAGATCGCAGACCTCATTTCCGCACAAACATGTGTAACACTCGGCTTTGAGGAAGACATTGCGACTCCCCCTGCCAACAGTACGGGGATCGATTGGCCCTATTGGACGGTCATCCCAACCAATGATGCAGGGATAAGCGTTGATGGCGATTTGTGGGGCCCTCGCTATGTGCATCGAATCCAACATATCGCAGCCACAAGCAAAAATGGTAAACCTCAATAGATCACTTTTCTTTGCCCGCCGGAAAGCGCAGCCCATGGGCCTGATCCGCACATCATAAATCAAGCAAGCGCCATTTGGAAGGAAGCATGGAGCGCATCCGAAAGAAAATCGTCGGCGCCCGACGAGTTAAACCGCGCGCTCGCAGTCATGCCGTATCGGGGAAGGGCAGAGCCCATCGTCCCTCGGCTGGGGCGAAGGGGCTCCGTGGCAAGTCAGACCGCCGAGCCGGATCAAAGAGTGCAGTATGCCTATGCAATTTACCATAGAATGTTTACTCTTTTGGAAACAGGAAGCATAGGGATAGACGGCTCCCATCGGGCAAGCGAAAAAGAAATTGCCGAGGCTGCCGGAAACGCTACGGCGGATCCTCAAATTGTTATTCGAGGCCTGCGTCGGAGTGATGGCTCCATAACGCCGTTTGAATTCGCTTATTTGCTTTCCATTTCTCCACTAAATCCAAAAGTAAATTTTGTGGCAACTCCCCGTCAATCCGCGCACTTTGCTAAAGTGCTTGGGAGAAGTTTTACCGACCGTTTCCAGTCGCTAATGTTGACATAATTTTAAAATTTCATTTTGCGTGTCTTTCCTACTTTTCTTCACATACATAGAATATTGTCATGGATAAGACGGTTGGGATCTACTACAAGCGTTCTTGGATTTGTCGCCCAGCGGCTGAGGGACTTATTGGCGAAGAGACTCTGCTGCATGAGTTACGCTTCCTATTGGATGGAAGGCAGGCCATATTCGAGTCTACTTACAAAAAAACAATGAAGATTCGCCTTCAGTAACTAAAGGCATTACTTCCGTCGAAAATTTTGCCACTGTTAGTGCAGCGATCCCCGATGAGGTCTTCGATCCTTCTTGGGTTTCGGAAAACTTTGGGAAATTGATCCTTCGAGATGCCAAATTCGTGGCCAAGATCGTCCTGCAAAAGCAATGCGGCGACGGGGGCGTCGTGGGGCCGGCGATTTTGTGCTGGGGGTACCCGCAGCAGCATGCCCGCATTCCGAGTTCCATTCGTGCCATGGAGACCATTTTGGAAAGAACACGTGGGAGAATGGAACTTTTTACGGAGTGATTCCGTCCCATTTGCCAGCCAAATTTGCGGCCGAAAATATCGAGGGGTAAGCCGGATTCTGTTCGGCCCTTTCGGGCCGCGGCACCCATTCATCTAGCCTCCCTGCGGAGGCTCCAGCGGATCCGCGAAGGTCCGCCGGTGCGGCATACCCGGAACCGTCGGGCGGGCCACCCGGCTCCCTATTCTGCCTTGCATCGGACTGGGTTTACCCTGCCGCCGGGATCGCTCGCCGGCGCGGTGGGCCCTTACCCCACCTTTTCACCCTTACCCGCTTGCGCGGGCGGTTTCTTTTCTGTGACACTGGCCGTCGAAGCGCGTTTCCACGCCCCGCCCCGACTTTCATCGGGAGTCCTGCCCTGCGATGTCCGGACTTTCCTCTCGCCGGCAAGCCCGCGAGCGGGTGCCTTCCCCTCAGCCGCAATCGCATGGAGATCGACAAAGGACCTGTCAAATAAATTTCACACAATTGCGAACGCGGCGGCGAAGTAAAATTCACTGCAAATTCCTCACAGCCGCATACCATAGCGGACCAATTAAAAATATGTGATATGGTCCTCTTTTTAGTTGACTTTCGTCGCGGAATGGCCCCCAAAGGCCCGCAATGAGCGACAAAATACCACCAATGAGCGAGGCCGTGGCCCTTGCGAAGCTTGAGACGTCTCTAGTCGGCCTAGAAAGGGAGAGGGAGACCGTACTCTCCGTCATAAGTTCGGCCGCAGGCGCGAAGGAATTTGCGACGGTCAATCTCTATGCGCCGCAGCTTGCCGACATACGGAGGCTGCACACTAACGTGACAATGGCCATAGTGGCATACCACAGCGGTGTTAAGTCGGCCGCTGTGCTGGGCTGTCTAATGGAGGCGTATCTAACGTTGCCGGAGCAGGACAGGGCCGCATCCAGAGCTTAAATTATTGCAATCCTCGGGCTAGTTGGCGAGGAGGCGGGCGCTGCATCCAAGAAGACCGTTGCCGAATTGAATGCGGCGGAGGTGGAGGCCGTAAAGGCAGCGGATCGCTCCCGGTTGGAGATAGATGAGGCGCAAGCGCTTGCTCGTGCCGAGCAAGCTAAGCGGCAGATAGTTCTGCGGCAGCTGGCGTACGATAAGTCCAGTGCGCTGTGGGGGGCATTCCACCCTTCAGTGTACTCCATTAAAGATGACGATATCCGGGCGCTTCTTTCCGGCATGCCGAAGGCGGATATCGACGCCCTGTTGGCGAAGGCGTGAGTGAAATGTTGGTGATTAGGTGATAGGAGAAAGATTGATGGACGCCATTCAAATTCCGATGTATCGTGGCGCTCCCCGCGTTGAGGAGATCGACGTGGGACCTGGGGCCCTTGCGGTACCACAAACTACAAGGCCGCCGCGCGTGGAGCGTCCGGGCCAAAAGTCCGATAGGGCGGCTGAGTTTTCCGTGTTCTGCAGAGTGGGGTATTGCCACCAAAGGTCGGGGGAGATCATGCAGATCGTCCGCGAGTTGCGCGACTACGATGGCCTTTCCTGGCAGGAGATTGATGAAATCGTCGCCCGTGAGGTGGAGGAGAAATATAAGCCGGAGATTGCGGCTGAGTTGCAGAAGGTCAAAGAGGAGGAGGAGGAGCGCCTTCGTCTGATCAGGGATCCGAAAACTCGCGACTCGGTAGTTCCGCGTGACTCCCTGGAAAAGAGCGTCATGAGGGGTGAGATTGCGGAGTCTGAAAATGATGCGCTCCGAAAGCGTGTAGCCGCACTTAATCAGGAGGCCGATCGGCTAGAGGCTGAGGCGCGGGGTGAAAAAAAAACGACTCTTCCTGCAGGGTCTGCTAGAACGTTTTTTTCAGAAATAGCGGCGGCGTTTGCCGCGTTTTTTTGTTTCATCGGCTGGAAGTTGGGGCTGTGTTCTCGGCCCGGCGAAAAGAAAGAGGGGGCGCAATGAACGCGTCGGATGCCGCTTTTGATAGGTACGAGCAGGCCCTAGGTTGCGAGGGGCGGGATCCTGCGATTGTTGCGCTTGCCGGTGCGGTCGATTCGTGCGACGACGTTACGACGAAGGCAATGCTAGAAGGTGAGTTGCGTGCCGCCAGGAGTGCCCGTTGCGACAAAGAGCTGTACAGGCGGGCACTTAGCTCCGCAGTCGGAGAAGTTCGGGCCATCGCTCCACAACTACAGTTGCTCAACGCATTTGACGATAAAGATCAGTCGGAACCTCTTGTTGAAATTTCGCATTTGCTCAATACTGTCACAGCCCGCGGGAAAATAAAAACACTTTCCAGTGGTGATAAAGATTTCTTAAGGTGTCTGCTGTTCCGTCTTATTGCAAGCCCGAGCGTACGATTAAGTTCTAATTACGACGTTGTTTGCTCTTATAACGTGAGTCTTTTTCGTATCATGGCGGAGGTATTTGATCGGTGAGAGATAAGACGGGTTCTTCTTGGCCCTTCGGGCCCGCTCGGCGATGTCCAAACTTTCCGCCAGCCAGTTAGATGTGTTCCGATGGCCCATCGTCCGGGATGAGGGTCTGCAAAAGCGGCAAGCCGGGTGTTTTCGTTTTTTGCAAAGAATTTTCCATTGCTCGTCTTCTCCGCTTTTATTTGCGATTGACTTTTGGATGATTCCGACCATATATCGTCGCATGAGTAATGCTCCCTCCTCTACGCCGGCTTCGATATGTTCGAATCCGCTCCGCGTATCCGGTAAACCTCCAAGTGCCCAGTCGGCAGTTTCCGCCATAGCAATAATGCTGAGCGTTTTAACGGATGTAGATTTTTCATCGGAGAGCTGCACCCCGCTAGGGCTCGACGATCGGCAACAGCAGATGGTGAAGGCTGCTCCGATGGCCTGGCGGGTCCTTTCCGCCGTTGGCATTTTTTTTCTTCCGCTTATTTTCGTCGTCGGAGTCACCGCTTCCATCGTACAGGTTGTTCGTAGGCCGAAAGGTGGCAAAGATAAAGCGGATGTCGAAGCTGCGCTAACTCGAAAGGCGTTCTTCTTCCCTCTTGCTGCTCTCTGTGTGCCGTTTATGGGGGTTTTCTCGCCCACCACATCGTTCCGCTTTCTTATCAATCGTACTCCACTCCTTTCCCGGGACGTCGATTTTGTTGTGAATCGGTTGGGGCTGTCTTCACCGCTAGAAAAATACGGCGAAGTTCGGAATTTCTTCTTCCCGAGCGGCGTGGAGAGTGGTGAAATTGACGCATTCATGGTGCGGCATTTGCCGCTATTTATAAGCCACGGTCGCTACATGGGTCAATTCTTTCCATTTTTGGTAGATTCCCTCGGGCTGGGTGAGGAGACTCGCGCATCTGCCGTGGTGGATCGGGCCTGGGAGAAGTTGGGGGATGGTTGGAAGTGGGACGGCGCGCAGCCGAGTGACCCCAGGAAGGAGTTTTTACGGCAGTGCGGCGGAAGTCAGCGCTGTGGGGCTCTTCTTGGCACTTGCCTTGTAGACTTTCTCAAGGCCGATATTCAAGGGTATGAGGCGAAAGGGATGGTGCTTCCGTCGCTTGGTGACGGCTTTATGGCTGCTCTAGAGGATATTTTTTCTCGGAAAAGCCTGGCGGCACTTATGGCCCAAAAGTTTGCCGGCGATTGCGCCAAAGTCGTTGCCCCTGCCCTGAAAGTGGGTCTGGAAGATTTCAAGAGCGGTGCACTTGATGATTACGGAAGCGCCATCGAAATTCCGAACGAGGATACGCTGGCGGAAATTTTCGCGCAAGCGATCAAGAAAAGCTCCAGCTTGAAAACGTTTCCGGACGATATCGTGGACGCCATTTTGAAACTCAATCGGAACACAATTTCCGCAAAAGTTCAGGCGCAACCGGCGTTTCAAGAAAAAGTTCGTGTGGCAAAGGCCGCCCTTGGGCAAAAGATTGTTCAAATTTCACGTCGATCGCATCAGTTTGTCTGTGTGAAGGCCCTGTTTGACTACCTGCAGGTGCGGGCAAAGAACGTGCAAGATTGAACGCTTTCTGCGGTGTGCCGCCTCAATCGGTCCCCGCAGGACCCGCCGCTGCTTCCGGGTTTTCTACGAAGGCCATGGCCTGCCGGTCGAAGCGGGGCGGACCGCTACGGGCAAGGAAGTCCACGACCCGGTTGATTTCCTCATCACTCACCCAGGCGCCCTGGGCACGCTGGAGGGAAGAGGCGCCCGGTGGCAGAAAAAGCATGTCGCCACGGCCCAAAAGGCTGTCCGCGCCATTGGCATCTAGAATTGTGCGGCTGTCCACTTTGGAAGCCACCTTGAAGGCGATGCGGCTGGGCAAGTTAGCTTTGATTACCCCCGTGATGACATTCACCGACGGCCGCTGTGTGGCTAAGATGAGGTGGATGCCGGCGGCCCGGGCCAGTTGAGCGAGGCGGGTGACGGAATTTTCGATGTCATCGGGGGCGACCAACATCAGGTCCGCCAGCTCGTCGATGACGCAAACTATGTAGGGCAATTTTTGCCGAGGCACTGCGGCTACCTCCCGCCGGCCGGACCGCACGGCCGCCATGGCGGCCCGCTCTTCCGGAGAAAGTTCCTTTTCGAGGGCGTTGGCCCGTTCCATTTCTTCCCGCGTGCGGGTGACTTTCCCGTTGAAGCCGGCGATGTTCCGCACGCCTACGCTGGCAAAGAGATGATAGCGCCATTCCATATTGCCGATGAGCCAGCGGAGCGCGTTAGGTACTTTTTTGGGATCCGTTAGCGTGGGCAACAGCATGTGGGGAAGCCGATTGTAAACCTGCATTTCCACAATTTTTGGATCCACCAAGATGAGCCGCAAGTCCTCCGGTGAGGCATGGAAAAGAAAGGAGGCCAAGATCGAGTTAATGCAGACCGTCTTTCCGGAACCGGTGGCGCCGGCGATGAGCAGGTGTGGCATGCGTGCCAGGTCGGCGATGAGCGGCTCGCCGGTCACGCCTCGACCTAGGACGATGGGGATCTCCGCCGTCTTATTGCGCCACTCCTCCGATTCCAAAATGCCCCGCAGGCAAACGGGAGCTGGTTGGGCATTGGGAACTTCGATGCCGACGCAATTCTTTCCGGGTACGGGGGCTAGGATTCGGACCGACGGGGCCCGCAGAGTGAGGGCAATGTTCTTGTCCAAGGAGACGATCTTTTCCACCCGAATGCCAGGTGCCGGCAGAACTTCGAAACGGGTGATGACGGGCCCCGACTGGATCTCGCCGATCTCTACCTCAACGCCGAACTGCTCCAGCGCCTCCCGCAACTCCAACGCCAATACGTCTCTGGCTATGCCGCCGTCTCCGCATTCCTTAGGGCCGTCGAGCAGATCCAGGGGAGGAAAAACGTAGGGCTCGATCGAGACGGGCTGGGCAAAAGAGTCCCCCTCAAAGAGCTCACCCTGGACGGACCCCCGCTTCATGGCCAAGAGTGCGTCGTCCACGCCGTCCAGTTCTTCTGGGATCTCGCCCTCTTCCACGCCGGCTATGGGCAGATTTCCCTGCACTTCCTCCAGTAGCGCAAAGGCACTCGGCTCCGTCGTTTTTCCGCGACCGAAGGGAAATGTAATTAGCCGCCGAAGGAAGAGGAACGGGACGCGTAGGAGACGGTTCAATTTTTCCAACAGTCCTTCCATAGCTTCCGGCAAAGAATTTTTACCGGTGAAGACACACCAGAGGGCGAGAAAAAGTGGAATGGTAACCGCTAGGGCGGTGCCGGCGCTGCCGAGCAATGTGAAAAAGGCGTAGGTGTAGGCGATGTCGCCGACCCAGCCGCCAAGGCCGTCCAGAAAAAAACGTTCCAAAAATCGGCAGCGGAGGAAGGCAAAGTTGCTCTGCAATTGGGCCAAAAGAATCGGGGCGAGAGCGACGGAGAGAAGCATGGCGCGAAATCGGCCCCGCCCCATGGGGCGGCTGCTGCGGAAGGTGTGGCAGTGGCAAGCGCGGAGGAGGAAGCCGGGAATTAGCAGGTAGGCCAGTCCCAATGCGGATAGGCCACCGAAGGTGACAGAAAGTCCGAAAGTGCCGATGGGATTATGGGGGCCGTCCGGAGCGGTCGCCATCGTACTGAGCCAGGGACATTGGGCCGGGTCATAGCCGAATAGGGCCAGCAGAAGCAGAGCGGCCAGACAGCCGTAAGTGATGCCGCGCAGGCGTCTCTTAGGCCATTCGACCGGCGTAGAGGCGGGCCTTTCGCTGGTACGGGAAGCCACAACTCCTTCTAAATTCAGAGTTGTGACCCGTCAATGGGTTTTGCAGTCATTCTCGCAACGGGATCCGGAGAATCTAAAAGCGCCTCCACAGGAGCAGGTCACGTCCCATTTTCGCGGAAAAATTCAGACCTCCGCCACCGACAGGCAATCGAACTGTTCCTGCGTGCGACGGATGGCGCTTCCCTCGCCGGCCAAGACCAGTACGTCGTCGTTGCGGAAAACTTCGCAGGGAGGAGGCATGGGGACCGGTCCCTCCTTCCGCAGGATCTTTACGACGTTGACCCGAAATTTTTTGCGCAATTGACTCTCCTCCAAAGTTTTCCCCACTAGACCGTGGCGGGTATGGAGGGGTAGACAGGCAATCTCAACGGCCTCCAATCCCTCTCGAATTTCCTCGCTTGTGACGGCCGGCGTGGCGAAATAGCCGCGGACTCGGTCCAGGTCCTCCCGATTACCGATCAAAATGAGACTTGTGCCGGGAACCAGTAGGCAATCGGCCGGAGGGGAAAAGAGCAGATGGCTGCGGTGCCGAAGCGCAATAATGCTAACGCCAAAGCGTTCCCGTAGGGACAGGTCCCTGATGGAAACGTAGCAACCGCAGTGCTCTTCGGAGAGTGGCACCTCCAGCATGTCTAGGTCCTCGATGGACTGGGCAGAAAGCTTCTTTAGCACGGTCTCCCTCTGGCTGGCCAGTTGGGAGTGAATGTCGCGGCTGAAGGTGGCCATGAAATAGCCCTCCAGGCGATTGTTGACCTGCAGCATGCGACGACGGAAAAGGAAACCGGCCAAAAGTAATAGCATTAGAAAGACATAGAGTGGAACGCCTCGGGGGAGGGTCGGCGCGGCGACGGAAAGAAAAATGCCACCGAGAAGGAGCAGTAAAAAGGAAAAAATGGCCGTTTGGAACACACCACTTAATCGACCAAGTAGGAAGGTCTTAGATTTCTCACGGATGGAGAGGAGGGAGTTTTCGATGAGGCCGACGAAAAGGACATTAACCTGCCGAACGATTGTGGTGATGAGCGGCAAGGAGAGGAGAGCGGCGATGGCCCAAATGGCCAGAGACATATGCCAATCTAGATAGTCCATGAGGGCCACGCGATCCACGAAGCGGATCGCGTAGGAGGCGAGCGTCAAAAGTGAGAAAAAAAGCAGCGCATTTACTACGATGTAAACCAGCGGCCGCAGGGCAAAATTAAGGGATTTGTTTTGGGAAAAGCGGAGACCGATCGTGGTGAGCGTCTCCCGATAAATGCGGCCGAATTTCAGTAGAGACTTGGGCCAGAAGCGAATAAGAAATCGGAAAATTGCTCCAGCCCGGGGGCTCAAAAGGGCTGTGCAGAAAGCGGTGCCCAGGGACACGCCGATGGCCAAACTGAGCAAACTATTGTTAGTTACTCCGAGAGAGGTGCCTAGAGAAGCAATGACAAAACTAAATTCGCCGATCTGTGCCGTGGCCATGGGCGCTCGAAAGCTGTCTTCTCCGCTCTGACCGCTCAGAAAGAATCCGAGAAAACAGGCCAACACTTTTACGACGAAAACGAGGAAGGTAAGCAGGAGAATGGGGCCGGCGTAGGCCGCCAGTTGACTTAGGTCAACGGACAGGCCCGTGGAGAGGAAAAAAATGGCCGTAAAGAGCGTACGAATAGGGCGCATGGTCTCTTCGACAATTTCGGCAATTTCCGTATTACAAAAGATGGCGCCGGCCAAAAAGGCCCCGAGGGCCGTGGAAAAATGGGCCGCTTCCGCCAGCAGGCCGACGGCGAGTAAAACGCCAACGACGACGACCGTGAAAAATTCTTCCGAGCGAAATTTTTTCACCATGCGGATGAAAAGAGGCATGGAGAGCCGGCCCAGGAAGAAAATTGTCAGTACGAAGGCGCCGACGAAGAAGGTGATGCGGCCGACGGCATCCCAGTCAAAGTAGCCGGTAATGGCAATGCCGGAAAGGACAACCAGGAGCAGGACTGCCAAAATGTCCTCGAAGATTAGAAGGCCCATGGCCAATCGGGCGAAATTTTTTTGCAGCGCACCCTGCTCCGCCAGCACGGGAACGGCGATCATGGTGGAGCTGATGGCCAAAAGTCCGCCTAAAAATAAGCCGTTCAGCCCACCCCAGCCCAAAAATGGTGCGATCGCCCTACCTAAAAAAATCATGAATAGGGTTTGAAAAACCAGCGCGATAATCACGGGCCCGAATAGCTGCCGCAGCTTGCGCAGGTCGAACTCCAGTCCCATATAGAACATGAGAAAAATCACACCCAATTCGCTGATTTGCCGTATGGTACCTTGGGCCTGTATGATGGACGTGCCGTTTACGCTAAAATTTAGCGCAATTCCTCCTATGATGTAGGCGAGCAGGAGTGGAAAATGCAGCAGGCGGGCCGCTATGGCGGAACCGGCCGCCACCACCAACAGCCAAGAAAATTCGCGAACGAGATCGACCGCCACAGCTGCAGATTCCACTAGCACAACGGCTAGGGAAAAATTACCGGATGAGCAATGCTTTTATGCTTCTTTTTTACGCAATAGAGCGGTAACATCTGCTATGGAGGGCGTTGACTGCATTCCCGTACCAATTTATATTGGCGCCGTGTCAGTGATTTACAAAGCTTACCGAACACCGTTTTTTTCCGTCCGATGGCTGCCGGAAAATGCGGACGTACCTTATTTTGGTCGCCTATTAGGCACTTGCACAGACAGAAAGGGGGGCAAGTATCGACTTCAGCCGGGTGCCGATTTTGCAGATTTTCTGTGGGCCATCCCTCGGGCGCC
This sequence comes from Puniceicoccales bacterium, assembly GCA_031258995.1. GTDB lineage: Bacteria > Verrucomicrobiota > Verrucomicrobiia > Opitutales > JAIRLM01 > JAIRMB01. The sequence goes on along the minus strand of JAIRMB010000038.1, from coordinate 7,836 downwards.
TTGGCAATTGCTGAACGGCCTACGGCAGGCAGAGGTGGAAGTGACCGTTCCGCCCTGCGAATCCGCCGGGCGAACGGAGGAAGTGACGAAGACATTTACGGTGCGCGGCGAAAAATACGAGGGAGTCTCCGGCTTCCTGCAGGAATATGTGGGCCTTCCCCTGCTAAGTCTTGGCATTTCACTCATACTCATTTTGCCGCTCCACTTTTTTGCAAACCTAGTGGGTACCTCTATTATGGGCCCCGTACTCACGGCAGTCGGCCTTGCGCCGAGCGCGGCCGCACTCACCCTATTGGGAGGGCTACTGATCGGGGCCCTCGTCATCCTAGTCGCCCTCCTAATTCGGCTGCTCTACTGGCACAGCCAGACGGAGCAGGGCAACGTGAGCTACCGCTAGGCTCACCACCGCCTCGCCGGTGCCCGCCCGTTCCCCTATTCCCGGACCACAATCGGCATGGTGAGTGTTTGGTGACCATCGATGGCCACATAGAGGGAGCCCGTCGCCGGTGCGATGCCCTTCACGTCGAAAGACACGCCATTGTGGCCTTCCGGAATGTGTCTTTCCTCCACTTCGATCGCATTAGGAATGTCCGTCGTGATGTTGACGTCCAATCCGTCGCTCGGAGCCGGCATGGCCGTAGTTAGCGCCACGGCGGCCTTCCGTCCCGCGCGCAACTCTACGGCCCGAGGACTGGCATTCAGCAGGGCCGGATCGACGCGAAATTCTCCGGCCGGGATGGGGCCCAATCGATCTTCGATGGTAACTCGATAGCTTCTCCCGGCCGTTATAGCGGGCACAAAAAACTTCAAAGTTGTGGGGGACTCGAAATGGGTCTCCGCAGGCCCGTCGCCCAAAAATACCTGGTCTTCGCCGGAAAATCCGCGGCCCATCACGGTCACGCAGGTGCCGGGGATACCGCGTACGGTGTCCAGGCCAAGCACATAGCGATTACTCAGATCGAGCTCGTAGACGCGCGTTTTGATATTTTTCTTCACGGTCCCGTCGCTGCCCCGCTGCGTGTAATCCACATCGAAGTAGTATGCCACACTATTGCGACCCTTCGGCGCGCCATATTCGCAGAAAAAGCCCGTGCTGCCGTCCCGTTCCATCTTGCGGGCCTGACCATCCACCACAACCTGTGCCCTAATAGAACTTCTTTCCACTTCTCCGCTCCGCACCCGGAACTGCATGGTAATAGGATAGGTTTCCGATGCGTTCGCGGCCAGGATCCGCGGAGTGGTGTTCGTAATCTCAACGTTGCTCACATGGCCACAGCCGCAAAGCAGCCCCAAAGAGGCTAGCGCAAAAAAGTTTCTCATAGCTGTCTTCTCCCCCTCCATTGAGGGAGCCCTTTCCGCTCCGGTCAAGGAAATAGGCTCGGATTACCTTCCGGATCGACCGATGGCATAGACGTTCGCCCGCACCCGATCAAAGGAGCCTTCCGCATTAACCCGGTGGCAAGGGAAGTATTTCCCTAGGACGTCCATGGCTGCAGTTGTCTGCTCCACGTAGGTCCGGTAGCGCCGGCGGGCCGCCGCTGGATCCATATCCGTTTGCCTAACGGGCATTTCTTTACCATTTCTGGTCGCCTGTGCTCGCTCATTGTTGCGCTTTGCTCGCACGCCCCGACCCAATTGCCGGTCCACGCTCATTTTTTCGGAAACTTCCAGCAATACCAGGTGAAAGTCAGAACTCTGTTTCATCGCCACAATCTTATCGTGGAGCAATTTGGCGCATTCCGCCTGCACCGCCGTGCGCGGGTAGCCGTCCACGATGGCCCCGCCCGCGTAGGGCCGGCTCAAAAGGGTGCGAAAAACGAGAGCTGTCACTTCCCGATCGCCAATGAGCTGGCCGGCGTCCTTCGCCTTTTGAAACGCCGGACTGTCTAGCAAGTCGCTCGTCACGATGGGCTCTGCTCTAATCTGAAAAACGTCCCGCACGTAGGCCGTATTTGTCCCTTTTCCGGCCCCCGGCGCGCCGTTTAGCCAGATCACTTTTTTCGGAATGGCGAAATTGCCGCCGTGCGGCTCCGCCTCAAACTCCTGCCAGAAGGACTCAAAGTCCTCATAGGCCTCCCGCGAAACACCCGCCAAGACCCACGGCGCCACGGATCTGTAGGACAATTTTCCCTTTTCCATAGTGGAAATCCCTTCCCTTGCCATCCCCCGGGATGCCATCCCGCCGATCCCCGCGGCCAGTGCTAGGGGTGTGAATCGACGCAGAAACCATCCTAACCTCACACAAAAACCCATGACATTCAATTAAGCCGTTTGGGGCAATTTTGTCAACATCTTCCACGGGTCGCGTCCCCCGCGGCGCACTTCCTTCGACTACACGGCCTATTTTCACTCTAACGGCGTTCTCCTCACCATCACAGGCTTCCGAAGGCTACCGGCTCTCCGGCGCGAACACGGCGAAATTTTAGCATTGCCGAGAAAAATTTGCCGGCGATTCCCATTTGGGAACCGTGCGGTGGCGTAAGTGTTCTGCCCTAAACATTTTCCTCCTATGTTTTCCCCATTTTTTTGCCTGGGCCGATCCGGCCCCGCAAGTTTCGATCCTTGTGCCCGTCCACAATGGGGAGCGCACACTCGTCGCTGCCATGGACAGCGCCATCGGACAGACCCTGGGGGCCATCGAGATTATCTGCGTCGATGACGGTTCCACTGACGGCAGCCGAAAAATTCTGGAACGCTATGCGGCCAACGACCCGCGCATCATCCTGCTAATCAACGAAAAAAATCGGGGCACGCTGCAGGCCCGCGTGCGCGCCCTGCTCGCTTCCCGCGGCGACTATATCCTTTGGCTGGACTGCGACGACGAACTGCTGCCGGAAATCGCCGAACGGGCCCATGGGACGGCGAAGGGCTCCGACGCCGATGTTGTTCTATTTCCATTGGAAAAAGTTTTAGCGGATGGGACTGTGGAATCGCCCGTGGGTTGGATGCTGCGGGTAACGCCGTTTTCCGGCACGCGGAGCGGCAGCGAACTCATTCAGCTGCTGGCCGAAGGAAAGATCAGTTGGAATCTCTGGAATAAGCTCTGGCGCGGCACCATTTTTCGAGCCGTGGCGCACGATTTGAAGCCTTTCGCCGAAAGCCGACGGATGCTGGTTGCCGAGGACCTGCTTCTCTTTTGGAAAGCCGCCCAAGCCGCCTCTAAGTATGCCCTATGTCCCACCGTGGGCTATCGCTACGTCATGGAAAAAAATTCTACCGCCACGGAATGGGCCAATCGGGCACTTGGTCGCCAATTCGCGTTCGCCGTAGCTGCGGTGGCTGGAAAGATTTTGGGCGATGAGTCCGATCCAGCCATGCGCTGGAAGGCGGAACTTGTCCTTCGCCGGGGCGAAAAGAACGTGCTGGACCACATCGCCGCACTGCCAATCGGCGAAGGCCGGAGTGCATTTTTGGAGTACCTGTCCGCTTTTCCTCCGCCCCAACAGGAAGAGATACTCCGCGCCATGGAGCGGGCCCATCCGCAGTGGCATGCCCGAACGGCCGCCATGGCCAGCGAGTCTCACTAGCCTTTTCTCCGCCGCACAACCGCATAAAATTTTCTTCCCATGGAGCGGTTGGGCGCGTGGAGTAAAAATTCCCTACGTACCACCCTATTCACCGGAAACAAAAACCCAAAAGTGACCACATTATAAGAAGAATTTTCCGTTGGCCCGCGAAAGGAACGCTGGGCATGACGAACGTTTCGAACCGTGCAGCCGGTGCTTGCCTTTTCCTGCGCCTATACCAAGTTTTCCCCCGTGGAGGAATGGGAGGAGCTCTACCAAGAGGTCATTTTGGAGCACAGCCGCCGTCCACGCAATTATGGCGCTCTGGAGGAAGCGGATGGCCGAGCGATGGGCCACAATGCGAGCTGCGGCGACAGCGTGGCGGTCGCGGTGTGTTTGGAGGAGAAGCGGCTTCGGACGATCCGCTTCTGCGGCGAAGGCTGCGCCATTTCACGCGCATCAGCCTCCCTGATGGCTTCTTCCATTGAAGGATTGGAATGCATCGAAGCACTACGGCGGATCGACGGGACCATCCGGGCCCTCGGCGGCGGCGAGTTGGTGGATCTCGGTCCTTGCACCGTCCTGCTGGGGGTGAGAAAATTTCCCATGCGCATCAAGTGCGCCACCCTGCCCTGGCATGCCCTGCGGGAGGCACTGGCCAATGCGACGCAATCGCTTCCCCCGGTATCAGTCACTACCTCTTGCGGCTAAAAGCGGCGCAGTCCCGAAAGCCGATCCTGTAAAGGAAATTTCATTTCCGACGCCTTCTCCGATTTTCATTTTGTTCTTGCAAAATTTCGTCAGTTGTGCTGACGCGACGTGCGTATATGGCAGTAGAGATCACCTATTCGGATAAGGTATTTGGCATCGAAAATTTTTTGGGCTCTATCGCCGGGAAGCATTTCGACGCTAATGTATCGGATGAAGAAAAGCAAAAATTTGTCAAAACTCTTGTGCGGAACAATCCTGCCCTTCAACGAACTTGGGCGGCGATTGTTGCTTTTGTTGCTTTTTCACTCCTCACGGCTCTTATTTTTACGGCTGCAATGCTCATTGTGCGGTCTATGCAAAATCGAGAGCGTGCCAAATTAATTGATAAATGGGACGGGAAAACGGTCCCCGGAGACGTTGCCAATGGCTCCGAATTGGGCCTTATGGCAGGTCTTGTCGCCACTGTCGTAGCAGCGACTACGCCGGCGAATAAACCGCCCGCTCCGGCGCTATCGTCATTGCAAGTCGATGCAACGAACGACGACGGCACCGTGTTTGGCATTCCGGGTGTCGGCTCTACGACACTCGATGAAAAAGTTACCTTCACGTACTCTTCTCTTGCGAATCAGCTATTTGGGATAATCGCGCGGAAGCTGCGGCCAGCCTACGATGCAATGGGAATCGGAAATGTGGAACTGAAAAGCAAAGAAACGTCGGTGCCGCATGCAGCTTTGAATGACATTTCTTTTACATTATTTAGAGCTCTGGCTGTGGGGGCGGTATCCCTATTCCAGAATGGCGAAAGCCCCACGAAAATATGGGAAAGATTGGAATGGGCCGGATCGGCATCCGCCACCCTAGAAAGACTAACAGCTTTTTGCGAGAAGCTCGAGCTGGGGCCGATTTCTTCGACGATAAAATTCGTTGGAACGGAGCCCAATGAATCCGGTTGGAATGGAGGACTTGCGAATTTCATCTTCGCAGCGCTGTGGTGCGCGAGGTCGGTTGCCCCAATCATACCCGCTTCTCCCTCCGGAGGTGACGAAAACATCCCGTTGGCCGAACGTACGAGAATTGCCGATGTGCTTAACGGGATGCTGCAAGAAGGCTTTGATGTCTGCTGCGGAAATGGTTGTGGCATGGTTTCTTCCATGCTCAATTCCCAAATTATTGTACGGAATGCCGATAGTTGGCGATCCCTAGGGATTGCGAAGGGCGCAATTGGTTGTGGTGGCATTGGTGCAAGGAACCCAAATTTTGATCATTTTATTAATGTAATTCGCGGCAAAATTGAACGGGATGCGAGCTATGACGCGGCGGCAGACTTGGTGTGGAATACTTCATTCGAGCAGACGTTTGGGCATTTGAAAACAAAACTTGCCGTCGACGATGGCAGCGGCAGCACACCTTCCTGGGAAGCGGATACCGAAGGAGACGAACCGGATGAAGCTGCTTGGAACGGAGGAATTCGTGCGCTTGTCGCAGCCATTATTGCGTTTAAAGAATGTTACAGTATGATCAACGAAGCAGCTTGCGGAACCGATGAAGGAGGACGGGTACGGTTGCTTGACCGATTATGTAAACTCGAAGAAGAAATTTCGGCCAAAGATTTCGATAGTGTGCTCGCCCATATCACATCGCTAGACTCGGTAAAGGCCGCCCTTGGAAAATTAGCCATTTCAGATGGGACGATAACAAATTCCGATGGAACGACAACATCGTATCACAGGGAGTTCATTCGCGGAATAGTGGGGTTGTCCGCGGACGGCAGGAAGGCCGCACTGACGTGGAATGGGTCAGCAGATGGTACGCTCGCCCAATTGAACGGTGCCATTAGATTTGTTCATCCATTTTCTTTTGTAAAGAAGGGCAAACTAACGCAAGCTGCGTGGGACGATGGAGTTAGGAATTTGTCGCTCGCGTTTGAGTGCAAATCAATGGGGGAAGTTTTCAAACTGCTCGAGAAATTCCATCAAGCATGGGACATGGCAAGACCTGCCGAAGCGGAGTATGGGGCCCTCTGGGCGGCACTAAAAAAGCTTACGTAGGAAACCAGCAAAATAAGCGTCGCGTAGGTCGACGAAGATGGGCGCTATGCCAGCCTAAAGAATTCCCTTCGCCCCACCTGCAATACGGAGCCGCGGTCCTTCTCTTCGATTTTTTGGCCCGGCTCCAGCCGCCGGCCGCCGATCCGAAGGGCGCCCTGTTCCCATAGGCGGCGGATCTCTTTTTTGCTGGGGAACTTTCCGGAGGCGAAGAGCAACTCCACAGGGTCCGCCGGGGCGGATCTGAGGGCGATTGTGTCCAGTTCTTCCGGCAGGCCGTGATCCGAAAAGACGTTTTCGAAGCGTCTTCGTTCTGCCACAGCGCTTTCCGCTCCATGAAAAATTTTCACAATTTCGCCGGCCAGCCGCTTCTTGGCCTCCATAGGGTGCAGCGCCTCCAGCGCAGCGATTTCTCCGCTATCGTAGCCCAACAGTAAGCGGAAGTAAGCCCCCATGGCGTCGTCCGGCAGGGACATGATTTTTCCGAACATGTCCGTCGCTGAATCGTTGAATGCGACGTAGTTGTCGTAGCTTTTGGACATTTTACGGACGCCGTCTAGGCCCACCAGTAGCGGCATACAGAGAACTGCCTGCCCGCTTCCGCCCCGACTTTTTTGAAGCGTTCTGCCCACCTGCATGTTGAATAGCTGATCGCTGCCGCCCAGCTCCACATCGGCGTCCAGCATGAGGGAATCGTAGCCCTGCAAAAGCGGATAGAGGAACTCCACCAACGGGATAGGCGTGCCGGCGCCGTACCGTTTGGCGAAATCATCCCGCTCCAGCAGTTGGGCGACGGTCATCTCTCGGGCCAGCAGGAGCGCATCGGCGAAGGACATTTCACGAAACCACTCGCCGTTGCGGCGCACTTCCGTCTTTGCGGGATCTAAAATTTTGAATGCTTGATCTAAATAGGTTTGTGAATTCTGCCGAATTTGTTCGGCCGTGAGAACGGGACGGGTCTCCGAGCGGCCGCTCGGGTCACCGATCGTGGTGGTAAAATCGCCGATCAAAAAAACTGTCCGGTGGCCCATATCCTGAAATTGCCGCATTTTGCGAAATACCACCATGTGGCCCAGGGTAAGATCGGGCCGCGTGGGGTCTACGCCCAATTTGATCGTCAACGTCTTACCATTCAGCAGTTTACGCCTAATATCTTCCCGTCCAGCGGACTCCTGCACGCCGGCAAAAAGGACCTCCAGCGAACTATCCCCCACGGAGCTTGTCTAGGCGCCGTTTTCGCGCTGCCAAGGAAATACGCCGACCACTTCCGACGCCGAGGAAAGTTGCCAAAGCAAAAAACGGACCCATGCCCGTCCCATGGGCCGCTCCGTCTGCGTTATCACCTTCGGCTGTCAAATGAATTGCCGCGACTCGGAAACCATGGCGGCGGCATTGGAGGACGGCGGCCATCGGATTGTCCCGGAAGCAGAAGCGGATGCCATCGTCATCAACAGCTGCAGCGTACGGGAGGAAGCGGAGCGGAAGGCCATCGGTGGGCTGCTGCGGTCCGTTGCGAAGAAGAAAATTCAAGAAAGTTTTCTTGTGGGCGTAGCCGGCTGCATGGCCCAGCGGCT
>JAIRMB010000037.1 GCA_031258995.1 Puniceicoccales bacterium | reverse complement strand
AAGGCCAAAAGCCGTCAAATTCGTCCCGGCGTCGATATCCGCAAACACGGCGGCGAATTCCTCCACGTTCATCTTGGCCCGCCACGGATCGCCCTCAAAAAAAGCCTTTTGGAGGAATGACCTATAAATGTCCGGGGCCAACGCGCCCGGCTGGCCCTGCGGGTGATCGCGCGAGTAGGCGAGAACTGCGTCGAAAGCAAAACCACCGTCATCGCTCCCAAAAACCCCCGAAATGAAGTCCGCTCGATTGGGAGAAGTGCGGCCACCGGCCGCTGGAGCATTGCAGACGCTGCCAAGTGCAAATTTCGCATCAATGGTATTTGCACCCACCGCGCAAAAGAGCTTGTTTAGCAGAAGAGGAATTCTTTCTGCGCCAAGAGTTTGGTGCCATACTGGCGCATTGACAGAACCGGTGTAATCGGCCTTATTCGAAAGGGCAGGCGCAAAAAATGCTGCGGCGTCGAGAGCAAGTTCTAAGTCTGCCTGTAATTTTGGTTCACCATTCGCATCTCGGTGCGCACATAGCAGTTTGTAGTCCTCAGCAGTGACCTGTGGAAGAATCCTTTGAGCCATTCTTGCCGCGCGATTCCCTCCGCGAAGATCCCTTCCTCCATCTACCGAGAGGAAATTCAGTAGCGCAACGATTCTTTCCGCGCCAAAATCTCCGATACCCTGCATCTTCCGTGGCGAAAGGCCGAAAAAGACATCCCGCGCAAAATACGCCCTTTCAAAAAGAGTAAATTTTACTGTATCAACAAGATTCGTTTTTCCGGGCTCTAAAAACTTCTTTTCCAGGAGGGCATCAAAGATGTCTGCGTTAACTTTTTCAACAAGTTGGCTGGCGGTAACACCGGGGAACCCAACCGTAATAAACTTTTTACCGTTAGGATCGGCCGCGCTCTGAAGATAGTTCAACAGTGCTACAAACCATTCCACCTTGAAAATTTTAAAATCTAACTTACCCGAGGCAAAATAGCCTTGTGGATTATGGATTACCTTCGTCAGAATCGCCATTCTAATTTCTTCGTCGAGGTCCGACGAAGCGTCCAACTTGCCGGCCGAGTGAAGCGCATTAAAAACCTCTCTGTCAACCAAATTTAACATGTCTGCCGGATTAGCGGTAGCGTGCGCTCCGTCGGACTTCACACCAAAGTCGAACAAATTCGGGTAGACGACGCCACCGACTGTACGACCCTCATGCTTAGAACAATTAAGCACTTCTACCAAACGTTCGGCGCCGAACGCTTGCAAATTCATCACGCCACCGCCGATGTACCTTGATCGATTGCAATAGACATGACGGAGAATCGCATGGCGAAAGGATTCTTCCAGGCGAGCAACGCCCGGCAGCGGAGCCGCCCCCGGAAAAGGCGGATTTAATTTACCGTCACTATGATAGCGTTCAAAGTCTGCCCGCGTGAATGACCCTAGGGTGTCCTTCACTGTTGGGCCCACCCCCCATGATCGGGCGAGACTTTGGGGGTGGCGCGCAATACCATTTCGCACTTCCGTACATTCTTCATCCGTAAGTGCATCGGAACAATCCCCGCCTAGTAGATACATTTTCCACAGTACGGCCTTGCGGACCTCTTCTTCCGCTGCCGTTCTCATCGTAGGATTTGTCCTAGTCCTAAGATGATCGACGAGTTTTCTGAGAACCGGCGTCACCTTCGCGCCGTCGTGAAATAGCGCCGTCAGATAATCCTTTCTGGAAAATTTTCCCGGCACAGCACCATCGGCGCCAACGACATTGCAAACGGCCGCCAAGCCGTAGGCGTCCGCCACCTGATTACCGGACACGGCAACGCCCGTTCCTATTTCAAGGATCTGACTGCCGGTCAATCCCGCATGGCAATCCGCCTCGCTGAATCGTCCATGGGCTGCAAATTTGGGCGCCATGAACGCCGCCGTAGTCACGGCTTTGATGACGTCCAAACTCAACACAGGCTCTTCACCGGAAGCCTGATGCCGGCAAAGGGCAGCGTAATCTTCTGCCGTCAAAAGAGGTAAAATTTCCCGCAAAACATCCTCGCTATCAAATCCAAAATCACGCCAACGCATACCCGCGCAGGGGGATTTGCCGGTACGCCATCTCTTGGCCACCCAGTTTAATAAAAACGCCTTTTGTTGAACTGTTAATTTCTTACGGAGCGCATCCGCCTCCAGCGGCCCGCCGCCCCGCCTCCTCACTTGCTCTGCGTCCGTTACCCAATGCTCGTCTAAAAAAGCGTGCAGTAGAAAGCAATTGCGAGCGACGTACGCGTCCTCGTAGGATTGTTGAGGGTTGACCGTCCCGACGGGATAAATTGGCCAATTCTCAATATTTCGATCGTATGCATGAGAAAGCCACTGTGCGCGCACGTCGGCCGGTGACAACAGCCCCCCCCTGCCCGCGGCCTGCTCCTTCGTGACAAATTGCCAAAAATCATCCGGAATGTGGCAGCTCAAACTGGCTACGAGCTCGCATGCGGTCGGCAAATTTCCTATGATTTCCTTAAATCGCACCGGGAAAATTTTACCATCCACAGCATCTTTCCACCGGTCACCGTGCCCATCGTCTGAGCCGTTTCCCAGGATGACCTCCGTTCCTATCCGTAGTAGGATGGAAGAAGGAGTTGTTCTTGGCGCAAAAACCTCGGCCAAAACATTCTTCGACAACATTTGATCAATTTGCTCTCTCCTTAGAGCGCCGAGCTGCAAATGATCTCCAAACTGCAGGACGCCGAAAAGCAGATAGAGACCGCTCCAATTGGGAGCGCCAGCTGGCGGAGGCAGAGAAGAAGAAAGGCCGGCAACGGTGGCCGGCGGAATGCGCGCGTAGAGATTTCTAACTTCTTTGCTCTGCCAACGCGGTAGCGTGGCAGGATCGTCATAGCCGCTTATAATTTTTCTATTCCACCATATCGGATTAATTGCCGACAGCTGCTCGGCCGTGCCATTTTCGAACAGAAATTTGATGAGGGCGGTATCTGCCTCTTTATTCGCAGCTCCGGCAGGATCTTCACCTACCCCCCACTTCTGGAACGCTTCTGGCGGAAGATTCCTTAGCAATTCCGCGGCCTGAGCCGCTTTCCCATCCCTTAGCAATTGGCTAAGCTTCTCTATAAGTATAGTTCCGCACTGCTTCCGAAAATCCTCCGTTCCAATTTGCAGCATGAGCCGAAATATGTCCCTATTGCCGCGAGCAATTGTCCAAATTCTCTGCGGCCGTATTCGGCCGCTTGGATCGGAAACACTGCGCAGTAGACAAAAATCTAAAAGACGCATGTAGTTTCTGTCGCCCGATTTGTCTTCGTTCGTAACCAGCCTTTTGGCGACCGGAAGAGGGCTGCTAGCGCTATCTGGAAGTATGGAAACCCAAGCCCTATCCATTCCGACGAGATGCTCCAGCTTTATTTTACTAACATTCTCGACATTACCACCGCGCATAACGTCATGGATTATTCTTGCGCGGCAAAACGGTCTATCCTCGAGCGCAACATCGGCAGGGTCTACGTCTTCGATCCCGTCTAGTAGATCGGCACCGTACATAAATAGTATATTTTTCGTAAAATCTTTACTAAAACACAGCGCCATCGCCAGCCAGGCGGCCTGGCAGAGAACTTTTTTTTCACAGGTTTCAACAGCCTCCTCAAGGAGACGCGAGTTAGGGACACATTCATCCGCAATAGGACTCTGCTTGACTAATTTAGCTAACCGCAGACCCGTTATGCCTTTATCGTTTCGGCCTGGTGTTTCCGGCCGTTCCAAGAGCATTCCAATAAACGCCGTGGACAACAAATACAGCACTATAGCTGGATTTTCTATGCGCCGCAAAATGCCTTGCCGCACATCCCGTTCCGCCGGCATTTCAAGTATGCCACCGCCCCGTCCCATATCCTGAAACGCCGTTTGTGCCACCACAGAAGCGTAACGCGCCTGGACCATATGGCCACCCTTTGCACAATCTTCACTTTTGCAGTTGTCAGGGGTATTTGGCGAGAAATATTCCCCCGGGTAACCGCCCGTGTTTCCCCATGTAAGAAGGCAATTCCAGGCTTTAGTTAAAGGTTGCGAACCCATAGGACCGTCCCAACGGGAACGCTCTTTTCATAAAGGTCAAGGCTAAATTTTAGCCAACCCTTTTGCGATGACGGGCGGTGCGAATTGGCCTACTCACCGAAATCGGTGTTGGCGTGCCGCCAAATTGCAGAAATCGTGATCGTTTAACGTGTGGTTTTTGCTGCCTAGATAAGGTTCATAACCTCAAAGAATTTCGCACTGGGTCACTTGCGTCCATTCTTCCCTAGAGCGATGCCCCATTCGGCTTATTGGGGGCGGCTAAGGCGCCGTTTCTGAAACTTGTGTTGAAAAATTTGAGGGCGAATTTTGCGGTTCGCGTTTTTCATAGTTTTCTGCACAATCCGAGCCCGTGTCCGTAAAAATTTCCCAATGGACCGCAAAAGAAAATTTTGTCATATGGTTGCGTTTATGGGACTTAAAGGTCCACACAGATGATTTCTCGGCGAACGGCCAGGCAAATTTATCTTGACATTTTCAAAACAACTCTCGCTGTGTCAGCAACTATGTCGGACGTTTGCACACAAAATTCCGCTGCCGTTCCACATCCGCCCGCGCCATTCGATGACATGGCACAAAAATTGGGCGGTGCGCGAAATTGCAGTAAGGTCTCCCTTGTTTTTGTTGTTGTCTTGGAGGTATTTTCGGTTGGTGGCGGGATCGCGTTGGCCGTTCTGACATTTGGCTTTGCTATGATCCCCTTTTCGCCGATCTTGCTGGGCGGCATTGTCGCCTGCGGGGGCAGTGCAACTATGCTTGTCGTTCCACTAAGCACCTCCGCCATTGCCGTGCATCGGGAAAGGAAGGCAGAGGAAGCCGCACGAATCGCCAGGCAAAATGCAAGCGAACTGCAACAGCGCCTGCATGAACAGACGAATCAGCTAGAGACAGAGAAAAAAGTTAATGCTGCCCTAATTTCTTCCGGTTCCAACGCAGCTGCGGCCGGTGCCTCCTCCGATCCTGCCCTTGCCGCGCCGGCCCAGGACGACAGCGGTTTTGCATTTCTACAGGAACTTGTAATAAAGGATCTTTCCGAGAAAATACTCACAAGAGGACGTTCCGTACCACTTACGGAAGAATTTCTCTGGTTTCTTACGGAGACTTCTCGTGGGAAAGAATTGGCGCCGAGGTATTTGACCACTAGCGACGGTTGCCGGAGTGGTGACCCCATCAGGCTTTTAACGTTTGATCTATCTGATGAAGCAATTAGAGATCGCGTCACAGCCTTATGGGCTAGTATGTCATCCGCTGAAAAGACGTCCGTCCTCAATGCTGGCGTTTGTCTTTGCTCCGCCAGTACGTCGGCGCCGGTATCGCTTCGCGAAGCGCTTCTAGATCCGAAAAAGCACAGAATAAAACATAGGGAAGAGTTAGTTGCGATTGTGGGGGCGACTCTATATGGAGACAGTGCGGGACTTAAGTATTTGGCGGATTTGATCAAGAACAAAAACAGTTTTTCAACTGACATTAATCGTATGCGCACAGACAGAGAAGTTATGCGCAAAAACGGAGAATTGCTTCTTGCAAAGATTGAGGTCATGGTGCGGACAGAAGAGGGAGTTAATGTGAGTCGTATCAATAAGTTCTTGACGGATGAAGCAGGGTTTGCGCCGCTAGCTGGCGTTCTTTCGCTGGGCAAGGGAGCCGTTTCCCTTCTTAGAGAATGGCTGGGGCGGGTGTTTAAAACCAGAGACGATTGGTTTAAGTTGATGTCACAAGCGAATGTTTTCCCCGGTCATAGAACGGAGCTTTGTTTGTTCCAGTGGCTATTGTGCGTTTTTCCCAAGGAGATTGTTTCTAACGACATGGTATTTGAACTCTTTCCGAAATCTTGCCCAGATGAACCTGGTAACATAGGGGTGCGGGAATGTGTAGTGTCCCATGCTAAAATTTTTGAGGACAGCGTCAAGGGTAACCGGAACTCAGAGGTCCCGTGCCCAGATGGGGTAGAAAGGGGCAGCGACAGAGATCCTCTTCGTTTTTTATTCGGTCGTGGGCTGGATGAGATAACGGTCGACTCTACGTCGATTTAAATTCTCCAAGGCGCCAGTGGCCTACGGGACTTTCAAGGTTCCTATTGCCGCATGCGGCGATAGAGTGTGCTGCGGCCGATGCCAAGGATTTTTGCCGCTCGGGTCCGATTCCCGCCGGCGGCCTCTAGCGCGCGGCCGAGGGCGGTCCCATCATCCGGTTCGCCGTAGGGCAACGGGATGGCCGTGGCAGTTTTCGCCTGTGGCAGCGCCCGAAAACGACCGTCCAAGTCGTCGGCGGCAACGACTCCATCGGCCCGTAGAACGGCCATGGATTCGCAGAAATTGCGCAATTCTCGCACATTGCCAGGCCATGGGTAGCGCTGAAGAATGGCGAGTGCGTCTTTCCGGATCTGGGGTGGCCGGTCCGTACGGCGAAAAAAATGCTCCAGTAGGGCAGGAATGTCCTCGGACCGCTCCCGCAGGGGCGGCACAGTGATGGGAACCACACAAAGCCGATAGTACAGATCGCTGCGAAATTGGCCCGAGCGGACAAGTTCCTCCAGCGGAACATTTGTGGCGGATATGAGTCGCAGGTCGGCCGTGAGCGTCTCCCGTCCGCCCAGCCGCTCAAAGGTACGCGTTTCCAACACGCGCAACAATTTAACTTGCGTCTCTGGTGGTAGTTCGCCCACCTCGTCCAATAGAAGGGTCCCGCCTGCCGCCCGCTCGAAGTAGCCCCGGTGCTGCCGGTGCGCATCGGTAAATGCTCCTCGCTCGTGGCCGAAGAGGGCGCTTTCCACCATGTCGCGCGGTATGGCGGCGCCGTTCACGGCCAAAAATGGCCCACCACTGCGGGAGCTCAATCGATGGATTTCTTTCGCCAAAAGTTCTTTGCCAACACCCGTTTCGCCGGTCAGCAGCACGGTCACCTCAGACGGAGCCACCCGGCGCACCAGCTCCAGCACTCTGGTCATGGCCGATGAATTTCCTAAAATGGGACTATCCATTTCTCCTCTGGCCATTTGTACTATGGCAGACCGCTCCCCCAGAGCCCGCTCCAGAGCTACCTCTACGGCGTCCAGGTCCAACGGCTTAGGCAAAAAATCCGCCGCCCCCTGCTTTATGGCCCGTACGGCCGTGGCAATGTCTCCATAGGCGGTCATGAGGATGCAGGGCGGTGGCGGTGTGAGGGTCCTGCAAAAAGCTACCACGTCTAGCCCAGATTTTCCCGCCATGCGCAGGTCGGTCAAAACGAGGTCAATGGGCGGTATTGCGCCGGATAGAAGTCGAATAGCCTCCATTCCGCTTGCCGCCGTGCGTACGTCATAGCGCTCTCGAAGTGCCGCCGCCAAGCCATCTCGGGCGTTCTTTTCATCGTCAACGATGAGCAACCGCGACATGCTAGCGAACCTCATTTTGCGCCGCGCCGATGAAATCCCGAAAAAGTGGATGTGGCTGGAGCGGCTTGGATTGGAATTCCGGATGGAACTGCACCCCGACGAACCAGGGATGGTTGGCCAACTCGATGGCTTCGACAAGTCCGCCCGGACCGTGGCCGGAAAAAACGAGTCCCTTTTTTTCTAAAATCTTGCAGTAGCTACTGTTGAATTCGTATCGGTGCCGGTGCCGTTCGCGGATCCGCGGTTGGCCGTAGGCCCCATACAGCCTCGTCCCTTCACGCACGTCGCAGTCGTAGGCGCCGAGTCGCATGGTGCCGCCCTTGGCGATAAATGTCCTCTGCTGTTCCATGAGTGTGATGATCGGGTGCGACGTCCCTTCGTCAAACTCGGTCGAATGGGCGTTAGCCAGGCCGGCCACGCTACGCGCGAACTCGACGGCGGCCAGCTGCATGCCCAAGCAAATGCCCAGGAAGGGAATGCGCCTCTCTCGGCTATGACGGATGGCAGCCAATTTCCCATCGATTCCCCGATTTCCAAAGCCACCCGGCACTAAAATGCCGCCGCAATCGGTAAAAACTTTATCTAAATCTTCGCCCAAAAGCGCATCCGGATCCATTCGACAAATTTCCAGGCGGCAGCCATTGGCCAGCGCACCGTGTGTAAGAGCTTCGTATACGGACTTATAGGCGTCTTGTAGGTTTACATATTTTCCCACGAAGGCAATGCGCAGCTCACGGCCGGGCCGCTCCAGCCGTCCCACGATCTCCTCCCAGGGGGAAAAATCGCAGCGGTCCCGTTCCATTTCGAAGTACTTTAAAATGAAGCGGTCCACCCCTTCGTCATGCAACATGGCGGGCACGCGATAGATGGATTCCACATCTCGCTCCTGGATTACGCCCTCCGGACGCACATTGCAAAAGTGTCCCAATTTCGCACGAATTTCCGGCCCGAATGGCTTTTCCGTTCGACAGAAAAGCAGATCCGGCTGAATTCCCATGCCCCGCAGGAGGGCAACGCTCTGCTGGGCCGGCTTTGTTTTAATTTCTTCCGCTACGCGCAGGTAGGGCAGCAAAACTACGTGACCATAGAGCGCATTCCCTCTGCCCCTATCCAGGATGAACTGCCGCATGGCTTCTAAAAAAGGCATGCTTTCGATGTCCCCCACCGTGCCGCCCAGTTCGATGATGGCCACGTCCGCTTCTTCTTCCCGCACTTCCATGCGCCGCTTAATTTCATCTGTCACATGGGGAATTACTTGTACAGTTTCTCCCAGGTAGTCGCCCTCCCGTTCCCGCCGCAAAATGGTTTCGTAAATTTTTCCCGAAGATACGCTGCACCCCTTCGTCAATTTGGCATTAGTAAAACGTTCATAGTGGCCGAGATCCAGATCTGTCTCGGAGCCGTCGGACAGCACGTAGACCTCTCCGTGTTGAAAAGGGCTCATGGTGCCCGGGTCCACGTTCAGATAGGGGTCGAATTTTTTCAACGCGACCCGCAGGCCCCAGGCCTCCAGCAGAGCGCCGACGCTGGCGGCGGTCAGCCCCTTTCCGAGGGAAGATACGACGCCGCCGCTGATGAAAATATAGCGCATGGGGCATGAT
>JAIRMB010000003.1 GCA_031258995.1 Puniceicoccales bacterium | reverse complement strand
CACCCTCTCCATTCACGGAGAAAATGACTTCCTTAAACCCGCCGCATTCGGCGCCATGGGCGCTTAATATTTCCGCCGGCCATCCGGTTAATTCCGCATAGCGCACGTACATACGATATAAATCGCCGGCAAAGAGGGCTGCCTCATCTCCTCCGGTCCCGGCCCGGATTTCCATGATCGTGTTGCGGGAATCGTCCGGATCCTCCGGCACCATCAGCTCCAGCAGTCGGCCGCGTGTTCGTTCCGCTTCCACCCCACTTCGAGCCAATTCCTCACGGGCTAGGTCTTTGAAATCTTCGTCGGCGGTCGGATCGACTAGAATGGCCTTCGCCTCAGCCTCGACCTTTTTTAGCTGTTCGCAATGGCTATGGGTTTCCAGCAATTCTCCCAAGCGACTGTACTCCCGGGCGATGACCGCCGCCTGCCGTCCGTCGTCATAAAAATTGGGCTCCGCCATTTCCTTCTCTAGGGCACTGCGCCTTGCCAGAAAGTGATCAACGGACGGGATGTCATCCATGGGGAGGGGAGAATGGTGCGGCTAGAGGGAATCGAACCCTCCGCTCAAGCTTGGGAAGCTCGCGTATTGCCACTATACTACAGCCGCGCCAGTTTTCGGTCTGGCGGAGGCCCCGATGCGGAGCAAGAAAATTTCCCGCATCGGTCAAAAAAGCGTCGACAAAAAGTGGAAAAACGCTTGAATCGCGCCGTTGGCGTTGTCTAACTGGACCTGTGGAAGGTGGAGATGGATCTCAGAACAGAAGTTAATCAGATTTTAGGCAATTTAGCAAAATCTTTACATCTAGAGGAGCTGTCCCTCGATAACAATCGGCGCTGCATGCTGATGTTTGACGATAAAATCGTGCTAAACTTAGAGTTAGACGAAAAATACGCGCAAATTTTAGTCTATGCCTATTTGGGCGAAGTGCCGCTAGCGGGCCGGGAAAATATTTTCGAAAAACTCTTGGAGACCAACTTCTTCTGGAATGGCACGAACGGGTTTACCATTGCCATCGATCGGCAATCGCAAACGGTAGTCATCATGGCGCGATTCCCGCTCCCACTGCTCAATCCTGGGACCTTTGAGGAGAATCTTGCGGATTTTGTTGACACGACCGAATTCTGGATGCATAAGCTTGCGACGATGGTCCAGGAAGCTGAGGAGATTTCTCTCGCAGGTGACTGAGCCGTCGCCCGAAGAGCAACGGCTATGAGTTCTATTTTTTCGATTAGTAACTTGGGGCGGGGGGCTCGTAAACAGGTTCCTCAGAAAGTCGGCGACGAGGGCAAGAGTCAGCGGCAATTTCTGCCGGGGCTTAGCTGTCGTAGTGCGAAGAGGATTGAGGTTGGGCAGTCGTCACAGACCGCTCCAACGGCCTTTTCCGAGGCGCGTTTTCCATCGGAAAAGGCAGGTGCGGCATCTCTCTCGGGACGTTCTGTTACGCAGTTGAGAGGAAATGGCGATCCGCGGGTACAATCCTTGGGGCAGTTTAACGGTTGAGGTGTGTCCCGTGGTTTGCCGCGTGTGCGCCCGCTGCGCTGTGTTGAGTCATGGTGGTCCCGCGTGTGGTTGGTAATTTCGAGGCCGCTATGGTCCTCAATGGGCTTCCGTCCATAGGGTTTTGCAATTTTCAAAAGATATTTGCCTTGCTGGGCGGGGAGCTGTCAGAGCTCTTCACTCTCTCATTGGAGGAGTTGGTCCACCGGCTTCGCCTTTCGCCCGCCATTGCGGGCCGTATCGGCAAATGGTACGAATTTTTTGACCTGGACGACCAACTGCGCCGCATGGAAACATTTGGTGCCCGCTTCGTCCCCTACTGCGCCACCGACTATCCCGCACAGCTGAAGGAATTACGCTATCCACCCATCGGCATCTTTCTCGCCGGAAAGCCGCTGCCGGCCGGCCGGGCCATTGCCGTAGTAGGCACCCGCCGCTGCAGCTTTGAAGGCGAACGTCGGGCCTACGACGTCTCAAAAATACTCGCTCAAGAAGGAGTTGCCTCCATCAGCGGCCTGGCCCGGGGCATTGACATGGCCGCCCATGGGGGGACGTTGGCTGGAGGCGGCCACACGGTTGCCGTACTCGGTTGCGGATTAGATGTAATTTATCCTCCTGAAAATGCCGGCCTCTATGAAACCATTCTCCGTGATGGCACGCTAATTAGTGAATTTTCCTTTGGCAGGCCGGCGGACCGACAGAGCTTCGCCATTCGGAACCGCATCATAACCGGCCTCGCCGATGCGGTCCTGGTAGTGGAGTCGCCGATCAGCGGCGGCAGCATGCTATCGGCGCAGCGGGCCATGGAACAAAGGAAGCCCCTCTTTGCCATTCCCGGAGATCCAGCCAACCCAGCCGCGGAGGGCTGCCGCCTACTGATTCGGAACGGCTCTGCGAGGCCTATCCGATCCGCCGAAGAATTGCTCGAGACCATTGCCCATCCGACGGCGAAGACCAGCCCAGTGCAGCTCTCTCCCATTGCCGCGGAAGAACCTCTCCGGCCCGAACTTACGGTGCCGGAGATGGCAGTATGGGAGCAACTCGCCGGAGGCGGCCCCCAGACCGCCGACGAAGTCGCCCCGGCTATCAGCCTGGCTGTGCTTGAATGCGCCCAAATTCTCCAGCTTTTTTGTGTCCGCGGCTGGGCACGGCGAGAATTGAGCGGCGCCTTTGCCCTTTCATCGGCATTTTCTTAGCCATTTCCCTCCGCCAAACGTAAAAAATTCTATCCGTTCGTAGATGCGGCCGGCCGCCCCACCATTGCTTCGAAGCCATTCCGCTCCAGCCTGCGCCATGGACTTTTGCCGTTCCGGCGCTGCGGCCAATTCGCAAAGCAGATCCCTAGCCTCGTCCGCACTTTTCGCCAACGCCATGGCTTTCTCACGGACCAGGCCGTCCACCATATCTCGAAAATTGGTACAGCTGGGACCACAGACGGCCGGCACGGAGGCAGCAACGGCATCCAGCGGCGACTGGCCTCCATCGTTCGGCGGAAGGGTTTTTCCAATAAAGGCGACCGTACCGACCCGGATCAATTGGGATAGCTCACCGACGGTGTCCAGGACGGCGACGGCGATCGACTTCCCTTCCGCCGGGCCGTGACTGCGCAGATGGCAGCTGAATTTCTTCTCTTTCAGCAGTTTTTGCAGCTCATCGCGCCGCTCGCCGTGGCGGGGGGCCAACAGTAGGCGCCAGGCGGGGTCCAATTGCTGCAGGCGTGCCAGGACATTCAAAAGAAATTCCTCTTCGCCTGGCCAGGTGGAACAGCCTATCAGTAGGGGTGTGGGCCGACCGTCCGGACCAAAGGGAAGAAAACCCAACTCCCGCAACATATCCTCCCGCTCTTCCGGGGTAAGGGGCGGGAATGGCTGGCGATCGCACTTCAAATTGCCCAGCGGAAAAATTTTTCGCCGCCCCACGTGAAGCCGCAGCAGCCGATCCGTACTCGCCGGTCCGTCCGGGTAAATCTCCGTCACCGCATTCCAGAGGTGGCCGCTAAGAAATCGAAAGCGCCTATGTCGCAGGAAGCTGCGCGCCGAAATGCGGCCATTGGCGATGAGAATGGGCACGGAACGGCTGCGGGCCCGATGGATGTGCTCCGGCCAGAGCTCCCCGTCCCCGTGCAGGAGAAGGGCGGGCCGGATCCGGTTCCAGGCGCGAAGGGAAAAGGGCCAAAAATCGATGGGAAATGCCAGCACGGTTGCTTCTTGACCGTAGCGTTCTCGGGCCAGCCGGAGTCCGCTACTGCTGGTGGACGTGAGAACGACGTCATAGCGGCCGTCGGCCAGTAGTTTTTCCAGAAGCGGCCTCAGCATCTGAATTTCGCCGACGCTCACTCCATGAATCCACAGGCGGCGGCGGTCCGGAGGACAGTCCGGCAAACGCGGGAAAACGCCTAGCCGCTGGAGAAATCCGGCGCCGTAGCCGCCGCGCCGGTACATGTGCAAAATCCAAGACGGCAGTAGAATGCAAAAAACCGGAAGAAACAGCAACCGATAGAGCCAAAGCACGGCGGACAGAGCACTCTCTGTGGAGCAGCCTACGTCACAAGGAAATTTTTGAGCGGCCGATTTTTTAAATTTACGCGTTGCGATGGAAATCGGCCCCGATACGCTGCCGCACGGTGACGATCGATAGGGTCCTTTCCGTAGGCCTTCCTTCCCTTGGCCGGGACGGTGGAAATGCGCTTTCCGCGACGGCGGGAAATCCTGCGGAAAAGGTTTCACCACAGGAAGAAGTGGCGCCAGAGAGAGCTAAAACGACGGCGCTTCGGGTAGTCGGCAGAGTTCAGTCACGGCGAACACAGCCGGC
Organism: Puniceicoccales bacterium; assembly: GCA_031258995.1. GTDB lineage: Bacteria > Verrucomicrobiota > Verrucomicrobiia > Opitutales > JAIRLM01 > JAIRMB01. The sequence continues at coordinate 1,628 of JAIRMB010000003.1, read as the reverse complement.
CCAGTCAGGAGCCCGCAATAATTTCTCGCTCGTCGACGAAAACATGAAGGAAATTCAAAAACATGTGGATGTTATTGACGAGGAAGAGCAAGAACGGCTTTGCGACTACGTAAAATTGCTCAAATCGGCAGAAACGGAAAAGGCCGAACTGGCCGCCATTTCCGATCGACTGAAAGAATTGTTGAGGGCAAAGGGAAGGGAGTACCACCATGGCTGGCGGCGGGAGGACAGGGATAGACGAAAGAGCCTCCTGCACAGCATTCAGTCACTTGTACTATTTGCAGAAGCGCGAAGGACTAACAACGTCGAGTTGAACAGGAGGCTGCATTTTTTAGGGCGCGGCAACAAGGCGACGGTATATAGCTATCGAAGTCAAAACGGAGGCCGCTGGGCTTTTAAAGAATTGCCGAAATCGAATTGGCGGGAGGACGGTTGGGATGCCATTGCGAACTTAGTTGCCCACTCACTCTGCAATCTACTCGCGGCCCGCGGCGCACCGTGTCCAATGATACAAGTTTTTCCGGCCGTGGTAAACGGTAAGATAGGGTTGGCCATGCCGATCGCCCCCGGAAAAACTCTTCGCAAATTCCCAAGTGACAGAGCTTTTTGGAAGAGTTCCTCCTTTCGGAGGCAGGAAACTTGGCTGCAAATTTTGGACTGCATCGGCGGCGAAACGGACCGCTACGTCCGCAACGTTTTTTGGGACGAGAAAACGGAAGCCCTTACCGCCATCGACAGCGACAGATCTTTCTCGCTTTCCCGCGAATGCCCAACCATTCGTTGGAATCCGGTCACTAAGGAGGGACGGCCCCAGCAGTACTGCATCCCACCCGTCATCGACACGGACATGCGGGCAGTCATCGAAGAGCTATCGGAAACGGAACTGCGAAAGTGCCTAGGGGAAATTGGCCTCTTTTCCGAACAAATCGATGCCGCCTGCACCCGCCTAAAGGCGCTAAAGCGCCACAATTTTTACGTGATCACCCCGAACCAGTGGGCCGATGACGACCTACTGCGGGAAGGAGGGTGTACCGACACGAACTGCTGTTTCCTCTTGCATTGGCAACAGTCATTGGCAATAAGAAAGGGGCTAAGGGTACGTAGAGGTGAGGACTATTTGACGGGCACGTGGCCTAGCGGTTACTAGCACGAAGTACGAAGTAAAATTGCCGACGACATTCATTGGTTACCGAAAACGGGGAAAGATCTATCCTAAGACGGCGCAGCCTGGCGCCGATCACGGCTCTCGGCCGTAGGATTCTTTGCCGAGTATTTCCACGCGCACGACTTTACGTTCCCGAGGAATGGAAAATTCTACGGATCGGACTGCCCAACGGCCATCGTTGATTTTTTTTAGAGATCGAAGTTGAAAACGGCGCAATGGACGGCCGTCCCGGCCGAAGGCGTCCCAGGCGAGCGGATAGCGATAACCAGCGTCAATCCATATCGTTACAGATGAAATGGGTGAATTTGGGTCGGTCAAATTTTTTACGGAAAAGCGCTGAGCCCGTCGGCCCATCACTTTCGCCGGTCCGTCGTAGGTGGGCATGGGCCAAGAAAAAAATGGGCAAAGGAGATCAAAAGAGGTCAACGGCAGACCGTCGGCCAGAGGGGTGAGGTCCATTGGA
>JAIRMB010000067.1 GCA_031258995.1 Puniceicoccales bacterium | reverse complement strand
CTCCAGACAACAAAACGGCGGTTCCGGCCTGGCCTGCGGCGTAAACCCCCCCAAATTACGCCCGGGCCCGGCGGCGCGATGGGCGCGCCGCGGGGCCGGTTGAGCCCCATTCCGATCAGCGGGCAGAAAAACGGCCGGGATTGATAAACATGGAACCGAAACAGACGGCAGCCAGGACCACGTGCAGCAGCATGAGATCGATTTGGCTAGCGTCGGCGAAAATGGACTGACGGATAAGGACCAATTCGACGATCGTCAGCGCGGCGCAGCAACTCCTGTAGAAGCATCCGGCCATGTAAAGGACACCGGCGATTAGGTAGACGACCGCCACGGAACAAATCCAACTGCGCGGGGGCAGCGTGACCGCAAAGAGGGAGAAGGGTCTGTCCAAAATAACAAGGGCGGAACGGGAGCCGCTTAGCATTTTCACTCCAAACCAGGCGAAAATGAGACCCAGAACCACCCGAATGAGCAGTTTTCCAAAATCCGGCTTGTCGAAGAACTTATTCACGGTTGCAGTGTGGGCCGTTATCCCTTGCCGGCAAGATAATTTGTAAAAACATTGCATATGAAAAATCTCCCCCGCCATGTGGCACTCATTCCGGATGGCAACGGCCGCTGGGCTGCGCGGCGGGGACTGCCCCGCATGGCGGGGCACCGAGCCGGAGGAAAGGTGCTACCGCAGGCAGTGGGCTGGTTCCGAGATATGGGCGTAAAGGTGCTTAGTTTTTTTTGTTTTTCTACGGAAAATTGGGACCGGCCGCAGAAAGAATTGGACGGCCTCATGTGCCTCTTCGATGTGCTGCTGCGCAAAAATTTCCCCCGTTTTCGGGAAGAGCGAATTCGTTTGCGTTGGCTCGGCCGGCCAGACGGCCTCCCAGAGCGGGTCGTGGAAACGCTCCGTGCACTGGAGAGAGAGACGGCAGATTTTTGTGACTTTCAACTCTGTCTGGCCATCAACTATGGCGGCCGCGACGAAATGGTACGGACAGTCCAACAAGTTATGAAATTAGGAGCGGCTCCGCCGGATTGGGCCGGCTTGACTAAGCAGCTGGACACGACAGACTTACCGGAAGTGGACCTGCTCATTCGCACATCCGGCGAACGGCGGATTAGCAACTTCCTCCCTCTACAGAGCGCCTACGCGGAGCTTTACTTTTCTGACTGTCTTTGGCCAGATTTTTCCAGTGAGGAGGTGCGCCGTGCACTGGAGGACTTTCAAGGGCGAAGGCGGCGCTTTGGGGCAATTTCGCCTGAGGAGAATAGCCACAGATCCTCTTCGAAGTCCGAGGGATCGCAGGGCGAGCGAAATGGACCTTTTTTTCGAAAATTGGATGGGAGGCGCTAGAAAATCTTGCATTTCGGATGGTCATTTCTATCATGGGGCTCGCCATGGCATACAATGTCTTACGTAAAAAAATTGGAGCGAGCTGGTCGGGGGCCTTCCCGGCTGCCCTATTAGCAACACTTTGGCTGCTTCCCTCCGCCTTGCCGGCGAAGGGGATTCTCGACGAAAGGGCGGAAGAGCGGAGTTCTACGTTCCCCGTGTCGGATTTACAGCTTTATTTGCCCAATAGTGCGGCCGATGCGCCACAAAAGGAGGCAGTTCGCACGGGAGACTATCCAGAAAAGGAGATGCTGGAGGAAGTAGCCGCCCTTCTACCTCCCAATGCAATTGTCATAGAGATCGGCGCAGGCACCGGACTCCACAGCTGCTTCTGGGCAACGGAAGGCGGTGCAGAAAGAGTAATAGCGTTCGAGCCGATGTCGAATGTGCATGGTGCCTTTCTGCGTAATATCGAAATTAATTGCTTAAAAAGGAAGATCAAAATTCACAAAATCGCCCTCAGCGACGAGGACGGGCAGGTAGCCGTCGATTTCGCACAGCCAGCTTCTCCCAGTGAGGTGCGACTGAAGAAGGTGTCGGCCGGTGGTGAAGGAACAATTCCGGCTAAACGCCTTGATTCCATCGATTTAAACGTAGACCGCGTTGATTTGATAGAAATCACGGCCAACGGCTTTGAACCGAAAATTTTGGCCGGGGCGCTGAAAACGATCGAACGCTATCGGCCAGGGTATATACTCGTTGAACTGGAGGCGAATGCGAGAGAGACGAAGCGGATTCTAACAGGTTTGGGCTACGTGCGGGAGAAGAAGTTTTCCCAGGACAGAGCATTGTACAAGAGAAGTAGCAGATAGGAAGAACCCGACACCCCCTTCCCGCTGGGCCCTGGATTGGCCCCCGGGGAGGAAAATTTTGAGCACGCTTCCTGTTGTTAATGGATCCTCAACGGTTACGGGCAGCGGGTGTTTCGACTATACGATGATCCCTCCCGTCTCATCGTCCTTCTGCCTCCTCTTCCATACGTAGGTGTTAAATTTAGCTCTATCCTGTGACTCTCCGTCAGCAACGAAGGACCCCTGGGAGGGATCATATCTAAGCGGCTGAAAATGCGTTTTCCCGTCAGTCGTGACGTACATTTTAAAAAACTGCGGCTCAGGGCATCCATTTGTACGCGCCATTTCCCATTCGCGGGCAGCTTCCCTTTCCGTATAGGCGCGAAAATTACAGCCAGGATATTCTCCTTTAAATCGCTCTTCGACGGCGGTTTTTTCGATAGTTTCTATGGATTTGTCATAGCGCGTATCACCACTGTTTGCGGCCATGAATTTGGATACGACGGCAACCCTTCGGCAAAGCTTAGCCAGGGCAATGCGATTGCCATATAAACTTTTTCCACTGGCGCGCAGCGCAGCGCCGTCGGCAATTTCCTCCGTCGGAGACTTCCGTTCGAAAGGGATCTGCGCGAGAGTTTTTCCAAGGAACTCGCCGATTTGAACGGATAGTTCCAGTAATTCTTTCTGATCCTTGCTACTCATACGATTTTCATGGACTGCCGTCAGGAGAGGGACAAGCTTCTCACGAAGCGCGCTTGCCTTTACTGTAACACTCTGACCGCCGCTATTCTCGTAGGTCGCCACGGCATTCGGATCAAGACTTCCGAAGAAAGCATATGCCTGCAGAAGGCTTTCTACTCCGCTATCCTGCGACTGACAGTAGCCGAATTGCGGTCCCACTATGCGGTGGTTCATATTTGTAAGGTCCTCAGCGGTAGGCATTTTCCCGCGAAATAGAAGCGCCATAGCGGGATGCAGATCACCGGAGGAAGGGGTATCCCCGCAAAAAATTCGATGTTTCGGAACCTGAAGATCTGCCATGGTTGCGGAAACCTATAGCAAAATGCGCTAGGGAAGTCAACCGAATAGCACCAGTAGCAAAACCCAAGTTCTCATTCTTCCCACCGGTCCAACTCTTCCTGCTCCATGTCCACTTCGATGTTGGTCTCTCCGGCGCTCTGCAAATCCGCGACCCAGCGAAGCACCTCCGCCACCGGCTCGATGAGCTCCGATGGGATGTACTCCAAAACGGGGGCTGAGCTCATGAGGGCATGGGCGAGAGGCACGTTGCGCATGATGGGGATCCCGCTTTTCCGGGCGACGGCCATCATCTCCTCCGCCAAACGCCCCTCCCCCTTGGCCAATACGACCGGCAACGGCGTCAGCACGTCGTCGTAGAGGATAGCCACGGCCAGGTGGGTAGGGTTCGTAATAAGTGCATTGGCCCGCTGGGTGCGCTGACTAGGCGCCTCATTGATGAGCTCCTGGTGCAGCTGCCGGCGGCGGCCCTTAATTTCCGGCGAGCCCTCCATTTCTTTGTATTCTCGCTTAATTTCACTCTTGGACATCATCATTTTTTTAGTGAAATCCCGCCGTTGCAGGAAAATATCCGCAATTGCCACTACCGCATAGGCGAAAATGACTAAGTAGGCGAACTTCTTCATAATGGGACCGATGGCATCCATGAGTCCCGTGACGCCGGCGTAGGGCAGCAAGATGAGGGCTCCCAATTGACTTTTGATAAGTCGATAAATTAGAATGCCTAAGAAAATCACCTTCAGGGAAGATTTAATAAACTCCATGAAGTTTTTCTTAGAAAAAATCTGCTTAAACTTTTCGACCGGATTGAGCTTTTTAATGTCCGGCTTGATGGGCTCCATAGAGAAAACGGCGCCCACCTGCATGAACCCGCCGGCAACGGCGAAGAGGGCCACGATGCCCAGCAGCGGCAACAGGAGACCCATCAGTTCACGGGTGCAGCCGCTGAGGACCGCATTGGTGGCGGCGGGGAATTCGTCGTCGAAAAAGCGGATGGGGAAAATCATAAAATCCCGCATGCGGAACACCAATTTTCGCCAGTTGAGGCCGATGTAGGCGAATACGCCGACCAGCAAAATGGTAGAAGTGAAATCCCGGCTGTAGGCCACCTGCCCCTTTTTCTTGGCATCGCGCAGCCGCTTGGGCGTGGGCATTTCGGTTTTTTCTTCGCTGCTTCCACCCGCCATGGCCGCCTATCTCCAGAAAGACAAAAAGAATTCTCCCATTCGATTTTTTTGAAAAAAATGAAGATGGAAAAAGTCTATTAGAAAGTGTAGGTAAAGTACCATGAATAACATAGATAGTCCGCTCTTAATGCCCATGGAGAGAAAAAAAACATTCATTTGGGGCGCGAAGCGGTTCACCATGCCCAGGCCGAATTCCGCCACAAAGAGGGCGAAGAGGATGGGCCCCACCAGCGCGAAAGTCAGGTCCATGTAG
>JAIRMB010000022.1 GCA_031258995.1 Puniceicoccales bacterium | reverse complement strand
CGGCCAAGCCGTGGAACGTGAACGGGAGAATTTTCGCTTTTTTTGCCAGCTGCCGGAGCCCGACTGCTCCGCTCTCCCCGTCGATGCCAAGAACTCCCAGTTCCGTCGGCCACTCTTTGAGTTTTCGGGTGCCTGCGCCGGTTGCGGAGAGACGGCCTACATCAAGCTGCTGACTCAGCTCGTCGGCGACCGCCTCATCATCGCCAATGCCACCGGCTGCTCCTCCATCTACGGCGGCAACTTGCCCACCTCCCCTTACTGCAAAAACGGCCACGGCCGCGGGCCCGCCTGGGCCAACTCGCTTTTTGAGGACAACGCCGAGTTCGGCCTCGGCATGGCGTTAGCCGTTGAAAAGCAGCGGCAGATAGTAGAGGAGCGGCTGAGAGCCCAGGAAGGGGATGCCTGCGGCCCGCTGCTCAAAGAGATTCTTAGCGCGGAACAAAACACGCAGGCGGATGTGGATCAACAGCGGAAGCGGGTGGAACGGCTGAAGGCGGAGTGGAAGAAGTCCCAGCGGACGGAGCTGGTGGAACTCTGTGCCTTACTGGATCGGCTGGTGCGGAAATCCGTCTGGATCGTCGGCGGCGACGGTTGGGCCTACGATATCGGCTTCGGCGGGCTGGACCACGCCATTGCAAGTGGCAAGAACGTCAAAATTCTTGTCCTCGACACGGAAGTCTATTCGAATACGGGTGGACAGCAGTCCAAGTCCACCCCCCTCGGAGCCGTGGCAAAATTCGCCGCAGCGGGAAAAGCGCTTGCCAAAAAGGATCTCGGACGCATTGCAATGTCCTACGGCCACGCCTACGTGGCACAGGTGGCGCTCGGCGCCAGGGACAGCCAAACGGTCCAGGCCTTTCAGGAAGCGGAATCCTTCCTCGGTCCCGCCCTCATCATCGCCTACTGCCCCTGCATCGCCCATGGCTTCGAGATGCGGGAACAGCTGGAGCACCAGAAGCGGGCCGTAGCGTCCGGCTATTGGCCTCTCTACCGTTTTGACCCGCGCCGGGCCGAAAAGAACGAGAACCCTCTTCGACTGGACTCCTCGGATCCGGCGGAGGATGTTGGGGATTTTATGGCCCAGGAGAACCGCTTTAGCCAACTTATGCGGTCCCAGCCGGCCGTGGCGGAGCGGCTCACGGCCGCGGCGCGAAAATTTGTCGCCGACCGGCGCAGCTGCTACCGAAATTTGAGCGGCGGCGAGCCAAAGAACGGCCCAGAGGAATAGGGCCCTTCCTGTTTCGTGCCGGTTCAGATCGAACGAAGGGTGGCCGCTTCTTCAGGAATATCCTCGCCGAAAGGCTAGGCGTAAAATGTAAGAAATTTTTGTCTTGCGCGCGTTTTGCTCCAGGACCCGTACCGACTGCAGAGTCTCATTTTGTAACTTACTTTTTTGGGGTGCAGTTATTTCGTCCGTTTTCCAAGCGACCGTCGTGGCGCAGGAAGGGGAATCGTCAGGCCTTGAACGAGTAAAATACGAGCTCTGAGGAGCGGCGAAGGGGCTCCGGAAGTTCTCGGCCCCCGCGGCGCGCTTTGCGCGCCGCGGGGGCCTTTGGTGTCAGAAGATTTTCGCCAGAGTCCGGCTTTTAACACATCAGCTGGAGCCTAGCGGTCAAATTTTGCAAGTTGCGACAACTTCCTCTTGACCTGCCGCGTCGGCGAAAATTCGATCGCCATCTTACCGTCCTTCGCGTCGACGCGGAAGCGCCCATCCCTGTCCACTTCTAAAATCTTCTCCGCCAACGGATCTTCCAGTAAACGTTCCATAGTTCGGCGGATAGCGCGAGCTCCCTCCTTGGTGCCGACCCCATCATCGACGATTAGCTTTTTCGCCTCACCGGAAAGGATTAGCCCATAGCCCTTTTCCTCCATGCGCGTGCGCAATTTTGCCAATTCCAAGTCTACAATTTTTTCCATCTGTTCGGGGCCGAGTGGCCGGAAGGTCAAGATTTCCGTAAAGCGGCCCAAAAACTCCGGACGGAAGCTGTGTCGCACCTCCCCCAGAACCCGCTCTCGGACCCGTTCGAATTCGCCGCGATTTCCGCAATGGCCAAAGCCCAGAGCAGAATTTTTTAAAAAGAACTCGCTACCAATGTTGGACGTCATGATGACGATGGCGCTGCGGAAGCTGACGGTTCGCCCCAGATTGTCCGTCAGCCGCCCGTCCTCAAGCACCTGCAAAAGCAGCTGCAGTACGTCCGGGTGGGCCTTTTCGATCTCATCGAACAGCACGACGGAGTGGGGCCGGCGGCGAATGCGCTCCGTCAGCTGACCGCCCTCCTCATGGCCCACATAGCCGGGTGGAGAGCCGAGCATTCGGGTGGCGTTGAATTTCTCCATGTATTCCGACATGTCCACGCGGATCATGTCCTCCTCGCGGCCGAACACGTTGGCCGCCAATTGCCGCGCAAGCAATGTCTTCCCAACGCCGCTGGGACCAAGAAATAGAAATGAACCGAGAGGTCGGTTCGGATCGTGCAGCTGGGCCTGGGATCGGCGAAGGGCCCGGTCCAACGCTACGATGGCCTCCTCCTGGCCCACCACCGTCCCCTGTAGTTTTTCTCGTAGCTGCAAGAATTTACGTTCGCGGGATTTGGCCATCAGGTCCAAGGGAATCTTGGCCCAGCGGCTCACCACCAGACGCACGTCCTCTTCGGTTACCGGCGCCCGCCCGCTGCTTCGTAGCCGTTTTCGTTTGGCTAAAGCACTTTCGTAGCGGGCGGTGAGCTGCCGCTCCGCATCCCGCATGCGGGCGGCCAGTTCAAAATTCTGCTCCTTTGCCGCCAACAGCTTTCGCGCCTGGCATTCGTCTCGCCGCTGGCGCAGCCGTACCGTAGCTACTGGCAAATTCAACTCTCGCAACCGCACAAGCGCACCCGCCTCATCCATGACGTCGATGGCCTTGTCCGGCAGCTGCCTACCGCCGATGTGGCGGGAAGAGAGTCGCACGGCAGCCTCCAGGGTGCCCGCTTCGTAGCAGACCCCGTGGTGTTCTTCGTATTTCTCCTTAAGGCCGCACAGGATGGCCAAGCTGTCGGCGTAGCTTGGTTCTTCGACGGCAATCGGCTGGAAACGGCGTTCCAGGGCCGGGTCCTTTTCGATGAAGCGACGATATTCGTCGTAGGTGGTGGCACCGATGCACTGCAATTCGCCGCGAGACAGGGCTGGCTTGAGGATATTGGCCGCATCCATGGAACCGTCCCCGCTCCCCGCGCCCACCACGGTGTGCAGCTCGTCCAAAAATAAAATGATTTCTTTCCGCTCCCGCACTTCCGTCATGACCGCCTTGAGTCGCTCCTCGAATTGGCCACGGAATTTTGTCCCCGCCACCATGAGGGGCAGATCCAGAATGAAAATCTGTCGGTCCAGCAGAATCTCCGGCACATTCCCGCCCACTATGGCTCGGGCGAGACCTTCGACGATGGCCGTCTTGCCGACTCCGGCATCGCCTAGCAGGACCGGATTGTTTTTTGTGCGGCGGCAAAGGATTTGTATGCAGCGTTCCGTTTCCGCCGTTCGGCCGATGACCGGGTCCAGCTTTCCTTCGCGAGCCGCCTCAGTCAGATTGCGGGCAAAGGTGGAAAGAGCGTTAGGCGGCCGTACGTTCGCCGTATCCCCGCGGACGACCGGAGCGGCGGCGGGGAGCTCTCCTTCCTCCGCCTCCTCTTCCCCATCGTTGGCGTTCAATTCTTCGATCTCTTCCCGGCAGGCGGTCATTTCTAGGCCCAGCTCCCGCAGGACTTTCCCGGCGACACCTTCCGATTCTCGCAAAAATCCAAGCAGCAGATGCTCCGTCCCGATATACTCATGGCCTAGGGCATGGGCCTCTACGGCGGCAAGAAGGACCACCGCTCGCGCATCCGGGGCGATTTCCGTCGGCCCGCTTCCACTCGCTTCGATATTAGTGCCGAGCCAGGGCCGGTCCTGGCCGGTCTCATTGGACCACAGGTGCCGCAGAACGACTTCCCGCACCCGCTCCACCTCTAGTCCGAAAGAGCGTAGCAGTTCAATGGCCGTGCAATCCGAAATCTTTAGGAGGGCAAGCAATAGGTGCTCCGATCGCACTTCCCCATGACCAAGCTGGTTGGCCTCCTCCCGTGCTCCGTTGAGTACGTGCTGTACGCGTGGGGTAAAGCGGTGCATCTCCTCCATGGTCCTCTTTCTAGCAGATCGGCGGAAAAATGCGACAAAATAGGACGGCAGCTGTGAGGTCCCTCCGATGTCGCTCTTTTCTCTTGCCCCACGGCCCGGGCTTGCGAATGCCGTGCCGCGGGCAGATTCACCGGGCCATCCCTAGCGGCGCATCTTTCCACAGCTTCACAAAATCAGTAATCTGAGCATTATAGACGTGGTCATTGGATTTTTTCCTATTAAATGAAACAATAGGCGCGATCGTAATTTTTAACGCGAATCGCAGAATTCGCCCTCAAATTTTTCAACTCAAGTTGATGTATTCACCGATTACCGCCCCTACGAGCGATCGGTTTTGTAGCGGCTTCCGCTCCCCTAGGGAGTTGACTGTCATGCTTTTCTTACTTCCCCGGCTTCAGGGTAAAATTCCGAACCTTACGGGTCTCGTCGACAACAGCGTGCATTTCGAGCCCAAATTCGGCTCCCGTAGAAAGATAGACCTAGTTGGCCATATTTGAAAAAACTCGATGGGACCGGTTGCGTGCATCTTCGCAGACCGGCAGCGGCGGCGAACCGATGTGGACCACCTGTCCTTCGTTAATCGTTCTGTCCCGTCTGGTTGTGAATTTTCAGAATTTTCGAAAGCGGCGCTTTAGCCGCCCCAAATAGGCTGAGTGGGGCATTGCCTTAGGGAAGAATACCACACGTAAAAATGGTTGCGATTTCGCTTGGGAAAAGATGGTAGGGCCGGCCACGGCCTCCGCGCGCGGCGATTTTTTCTCTCTGCACAGGCCCCGTCAATCTACACAAGAGGGGTGATCAGCTTCAGGTCCCCAAGGACCGTTCCCGGGAATGTATTTCCACATTTTGCATACAAATTCTTACTCTGCAACTACTTCAGCAGTCCTCCGGATAGCTAAGAATTTTATGATTTGCGTTTTTTATTTTTTTAATAGCCGCGATTGGTTCGCGTCACCTCGATAAAGGAGTGGGATCTTATCTAGCACCTTCGATTGAAACGCTTCCAGATAAAGATGGATGACCGGAGTGACAAAAAGGGTGATCACTTGAGCAAAGATCATTCCTCCGGCGACCACCAGGCCCAACGATCTGCGAGAACTGCCGTCCGCTCCCCAGCCCAAGCAAATGGGAATTACGCCCATGACCATGGCCAATGTGGTCATAAGGATAGGGCGCAGCCGCTGGAGAGAGGCGGCATGGATGGCTTCCCGCGGTGACATTCCCTCCCTTTGCCGTAGAATGGCAAAGTCAACGATCATGATGCCATTCTTTTCCACCAAGCCCAACAGCATGAAGAGGCCGATGAAGGCGTAGAGGGAGAGGGACTGGCGGAAGAAAAAGAGGGTCAGGCAGCCGCCAAAGGCGGCCACAGGCAGCGCGGAAAGGACAGTGATAGGGTAGGCGTAGCTCTCATAGAGAATTCCCAAGATAATATAGGTGAGAAATATTGCGGCAAATATGAGCATCTTTAGACCCGCAAAGGTCTCGGCGAAGACCTGCGCTTCGCCCTGGAAGGAGCCCACCAGGCCGGCGGAGATAACCTGCGCAGCGACCTTGTTGATGTGGGCCATCGCATCGCCGATAGCTACGTCAGGTGCGAGATTGAAATAGATCGTAGCAGATGGAAAATTATTGGTGTGGTTAACTGTGAGCGGTCCTAGGGAAGTATCACGGGAAGAAACGGTGGCCAGATCAATGAGCCCGTTCTGGCCGTGAGGGTAAATCAAGTCCATGTCGCCTATGGTGGCCCGTTGGCTGTCCGCCACAGAAAGAATTACCTTATATTGCTGCATGGGCGTTTTGATGAGGTAGATATAGTTATCCGAATAGGCAGCCTTTAGCTGCTGCTCTAAATCTTGAACGGTGCCACCGCAGCCGGACAACTGGTCCCGATTCATTCGCACATTCACCTGCGGCGTGCTCAGAAACATATCGCTGGAGAGGGACGCGATGCCGCCGTAGGTCCGCAAGGCGCCCATTAGCCGCTGGGCGGCTTCGCAAACTTTTTCCCATTCGATACCGGTAATGGTGTAGGCGTACTTCCCCTGGCTGCCGCTGACCGTTCCTGTCTGAATTCGCAGCGCTGGAACTGGCTGCACAAAGGCCATAGCGCCTGGAATGGCGGCTAGGCCGCCCCACAGCTGCTGGGCTACCCGATGAATTTCCGCCCGCTCTTTCGCCGGCCGCAGAAAAGTTATGGCAATTCCCTGGTTGGCGGGCAGACCGGGAAAGCCCGTGATGGAAAACGCAGCATCCACGGCCGAGTTTGCCCGGATCGTTCCGTCCACCTTTGCCTGGTAGGCGGCCATGCGGCGCTGAGACACGCCTTCCTGAGCGACAAAGACACCCTGCAACATGCCGCTGTCACCGTCCGGAAGGAAGGTTTTCGGCAAATGCCGAAAGGAAAAAAACGTCCCAACCAAGCAGAAAGCCCAGAGAGAAACGGCAATCCAGCGGCGGTCTAAAAAAAAGTCGAGGGCGCGACCGTAGGAGCGGAGAAGCGCTTCTTCCAGTCGATGGGAAAAGGCTTCTACCGGTGCCATCTCCTCCACGTTTTCGGATCGAAAATCGATCATTCGGGCACACATGAGCGGCGTGACGGTGAGAGAGACGACCCCTGAAGCCATGGTGGCCACGATGATAACGACGGCAAATTCATGGAACACGCGGCCCACCTGCCCTCCCAAAAATAGGAGCGGCAGGAAAACGCACAGCAACGAGAGGGTCATAGAGACGATCGTTGTGGCAATCTCACCGGCGCCGTTGGAGGCCGCCTCGGCGGGTGATTCTTTCCGCTTCTGCATGCGACGTACCATATTCTCCAGGAACACGATGGCGTCGTCTACGAGAAAGCCTACGGAAAGGGTCATGGCCATCAGCGACAATGTGTCCAAGCTGAACCCCAGCACCCACATGAAAATAAACAAAATTAGAAAAGAGAGGGGAAGGGCCACGACCGGAATGAGCGTATCCCGCAGCCGGCCTAAAAATAAAAAAATGACCAGGGCAACCAGCGCGAAGGCAATGAGTAAGGTTTCCTGCACGTCGCTAATGGATTCGATGATGCGCTCTGAACTGTCATGGATGGTGCGAAGAAATACGGAATCGGGCAGCTCCTTTCGAATTTCTGGAAGAAGAGCGCGCAAGGCTTTCGCTACGGCCACCGTGTTGGCATTTGCCGCCCGCGTCACGGCCAGCATCACCGCTTCGCAGCTGCCCCGCTCCCGCATCCAAAAGGAGGCATTAATCGTACTGGACTCCAGCCCCTCCACGCAGTCGGCCACGTCTCTCAGATAAACGGGCAGGCCCTCCCGCATCGCCAACACTATGGCGCCGTAGTCCTGGGCCACGGTCAACTGTCCATCGGGCCGAATGACCCAGTCGCGGCCATCGCCGCGGAGGGAGCCGGCGGAAACGGTGGCGGTGGCCTGCTGAATTTTTTGGGCCACGTCCGTCATCGTGAGTCCGCGGGTGTAAAGTTTGGCCGGATCTACGGCAATGCGTACGGCCCGCCTTGCCCCGTAGACGTCCGTCTGAGAAACGCCGTTTATGGTATTAAAGCGTTGGGCTACATTATTTGTGGCGTAGTCGTAGAGCTCTCCCATGGGGAGAGTGCTACTGCCAAGTGCCATAAAAAATATGGGGTGACTATTGGGGTCCGCCTTCGAAAAGGTGGGCTGCGCGGGCAGATCGGCGGGCAAACTGCCCATGGCTCGCTGGATGGCCCGTTGCACGTCGCCGGCGGCGGAATCGATGTCCCGATCCATCGAAAATTGCAGAGTAATATTGCTCATGCCCAGCAGATTGGTCGATGTAACCGCGTCCAAACCTTGAATTTTTAGAAACTCCTTTTCCAGTGGCGTCGCAACGTTGGCCGCCATCGTTTCCGGATCCATGCCCGGATAGGCGGTCTGCACCGAAATAACCGGATAGGCCACGGTAGGGAGGTCGCTCACCGGGAGCTGCTTGTAGCAAAACGCGCCGACGATGGCCGTGGCGAGAGCCAGCAGGATCGTCACCACGGGCCGGCGAATGAAGGGCTCGGAGATACTTTTCATCTCAGTTCGTGCCTGTCGGTTTTTTCGGAAGCGTCTGGGCCGGCCCGTCGGGAACTACCGTCACCCGAGTCTTGGGCGCCAAAAGGAATTGACCCTCCACGATCACCCGGTCGCCGGCAGCGATGCCCCGTTCAAAAATCACATGAGCCCCATGCATCTGTCCCAATTGCACGGGCCGCAGCTCCGCCTGACCGCTCTCATCGACCACAAAAACATAGTTGCCCTCCTTATTGGATCCAACCGCCGCCTCCGGCGCCAGAATGGCCTTTTCGATCTGCTCCAGCACTACGCGCACGCGGACCGATTCGCCGGGCCAGAAAGCCAGATCCGGGTTTT
>JAIRMB010000011.1 GCA_031258995.1 Puniceicoccales bacterium | reverse complement strand
TTCCGATCTTTCCGCTGCGGGCGACTCATTGTCCAAAAGTGCGCTGACGTTGCCCTCCGGTACGTCTTCGTGGTTGACATCGGTGTGTGGGCGTTAGTTATCTCGCGCCCGCCGTGTGTGGTTTCTGCCCGTGCCGCTGTGACACCCCCCAGTGGGGGCACGGGCCTGTATTGTCCGCTTAGCCGGTTGTCCTGCACTCGCTTTTCTGGCTTCTGGTTAACCGGTTGGTCGGAGGGCGGGTTCTTTCTTTCGTTCGCAGTTCAACGGCTTACGTAGAGCGAATTCGCACTGTTTGCCGTCATTCCACTGCTCTACGGGCCGCAGATAGCCGACAATGCGGGAATAGATTTCCGTTTTAGCGCCGCAGTGGGGACATTGGGACCGCTCTCCGGGCAGGTAGCCACAGGAGGGGCAGACGGAAAAGGTAGGCGTCAGAGAGAAATAGGGCAGCCGGTAGCGGTCCGTGATGGTTTTAACCAGCTTCTTGACAGTGCCCGTGTCGACGATGCGCTCGCCGAGGAAGAGGTGCACCACCGTACCGCCGGTGAATTTGGCTTGCAGGTCGTCCTGATGGTCCAAGACGGCGAATATGTCGTCAAAGGCGTTTACCGGGACGTGGATGGAGTTCGTGTAGAAGGGCACGTCGTTGGCTCGCTCCGTGCCATCGTTGGCCACGTGGATGTCTAAGTAGCGGCTGCGGTCTTTGCGGGCCAGGCGGAAGGAGGTTCCTTCGGCGGGAGTAGCCTCCAGGTTGTAGTGGTTCCCCGTCCGGCGCTGATAGTCCCGGATTCGATCTCGCATGAAGTCTAAGGTTTTCAGGGCAAATGCGTGACCCCTTTCCCCGACGATTCCCTCACCCAGCAAATTCACGCAGGCCTCGTTCATTCCGACCAGGCCGATGGTGGAAAAATGGTTCTTCCAGTAGCTGCCTAGCCGCTCGCGGATGCCGGAAAGGTAGAAGGTCGTATAGGGGTAGAGATTGGACTCGGTGAGCCTTTCCAGAAAAGCCCGTTTCACTTCTAAACTTTCCTGGGCCAGGTCCATGAGATCCCTCAGCCGTTTTTGAAAATCTCCTTCGTCCTTCGCGAGATAGGCCAATCGCGGCATATTCAAGGTCACCACCCCCACGGAACCGGTCAGCGGGTTTGCCCCGAAGAGCCCGCCGCCCCGCCTTTCCAGCTGCGTATTGTCGATGCGGAGTCGGCAGCACATGGAGCGGGTGTCCTCCGGATTCATGTCCGAATTCACAAAGTTGGAGAAATAAGGTATGCCGTATTTGCCGGTCATGGCCCAAAGGCCTTCCAAATTCGGATTATCCCATTGAAAATCCTTTGTAATATTTATGGTGGGAATAGGAAAAGTAAATACGCGGCCCTTGGCGTCCCCCTCCATCATCACTTCGAAGAGGGCCCTATTAAAGAGATCCATCTCTTTCTGATAGTCGCCGTAGTGGCTGTCGAGCAGTTGGCCATTCCAAATCACCGCCTCGTTACACAAGTGCTTAGGACAGAAGAGATCCAGCGTGATGTTGGTGAAGGGCGTTTGGAAGCCGACGCGGGTGGGCACGTTGATGTTGAAGATGAACTCCTGCAGTGCCTGCTTTATGGCTGGAAAGTCCAGCCGGTCTTGGGCAATGAAAGGCGCCAGCAAAGTATCGAAATTGGAGAAAGCCTGGGCGCCGGCCGCTTCCCCCTGGAGGGTGTAGAAGAAGTTCACGATCTGCCCCAGGGCCGTGCGAAAGTGTTTCGGCGGCCGCGCTTCCAGCTTGCCCGCCACGCCGCAGAAGCCCTTTCGCAACAGATCGGCCAGGTCCCAGCCCACGCAGTAAACGGAAATGAGACTCAGGTCGTGAATATGAAAATCGCCGGATTCGTGCGCCTCTCGGATCCTCTGGTCGTAGACCCGGTGCAGCCAGTAGGTCTGGCTCTGGGCGCCGGCCAGGTAGTGGTTCAGGCCCTGCAGCGAGTAGGTCATGTTGCTGTTTTCGCGCACTTTCCAGTCGGCCCGAGAGAGGTACTCCTCGATGCGGGAAATGTCGGCGGCGATGGCTACCCGTCGCTCGCTCGACGTCCGCTCCGACTCCAGGATAAACGCCTTAGCTGTAGCAGAAAATGGCGAGCGCAGCAGGACGGCCTCAATGAGCCGTTCTACCTCTTCCACGGGGGCGTACTCCGCCTGTCCCTGCCGCCAGAGATCTGCGATGACAGAGCGAGACAGCTCCCAAGCCTCCCGGAAGCCGAACTCGCCGGTGAGGGCGCCGCAGCGGACGAAGATTTCGTGGACCTGGGCCAGCAGCTCCTCCTCGGAACAGATAAATTTCGCGTCGCGGTGCGACGGCAGCGAGAAATGTTTGGTCATGGCAGTACTCCTAGTCGGCATATGCAACCGAGCCACTACCCATAGTGGTTGCGCCGCCCCTTCCGTCCAGCGTCTTTTTTGTGAAAATTTCTGCAAATTCGCGCAGCAGATTACGCTTGCCTCAGTCCGCCCCCGCAGGCAAAATCGTGCCATGGGCGGATGGGCTGCGTTCTGTAGGCGTAGGGCATTTTACGCCCTGCCTATTCTTTTTTCTTGCTTTGCCACAGCCGCCCTTGGGGGGTTGATCACCGTTGGTAGTACAGAGCCCGCTCAGAACGGAATAAGTTCTGCCTTAAATAGGGCAGGATATGGAGACGTTCTTATTTTTAGTTCCAAAGACTATCCCTTTGAAGGGGATAGTGAAATTAGCATCGCCGAAGAATTAATACAGAACATCATTTTTTTTGGGAATGGCGCTAGACTAATAAAAAAGTCTGACTACGCCGAACGCTTTTTTTGTTTCACCGGCCAGTGCATGAATTCCCTCGATGGGATCTCATTCTGTTGCGAGAGTAATACACCTGCTATAGAATCGGACGGAGGAGCGATTTACAGTCAAGAAGGCTTTTTCGACTGCGATAATGGCAAATCAATTTCCAACTGCAGCTTCATTCAAAACCTAACCCGCCTCCGAGGCGGGGCAATTGCCAGCTATGATTCTTTCGCCGGAGCCGTTGCCGGAGTCTTCGCCGGTGTAATTGAAAATTCGCAATTTTCCAGCAATGGTGCTGTCGGCGACGGCGGGGCGATCTTTTGCTGCGAAGACTTCAGTGGCAGTATCCAAGGATCTACCTTCATTGACAATTTTGTCGATGAAGCGAATGATACATACTTTTCTTCCCGTGGTGGTGCTATTAGCTGTGGCGGAAATTTTACCGGCACCATCCAACAATCTATTTTTGCACGCAACCGATCCGCTGAATCTGATAATCCAGAGTATTTCCAGTGCGGTGGCGCATTGTACTGTGCCAATAATCTTTCTGGCAACGTCACCGGGTCCGTTTTTGCAAAAAATTATGCCGCGAATAGCGGTGGCGCAATCTATTGCAATGGTGACCTCGCAACTGATGAAGGTGCTTGCGTTGATTTAGGGGGTAGCTACTTCCTGGGGAATACGGCAGGAGTTTTTGGCGGAGCCATTTATTGCCGCACGAATGCCAGATTTGAGGCCCGATCCGGCGATGTAATTTTTCAGGGCAACAGCCCTGGCGGACTACATTTTGCTAACAAAGGCGACGAGAAAGTGGTCGCGATAGGTGCAACGGAAGGCCGCACATTTTGGTGCTATGATAGTATCGGTGGGAATATTGCCGTCGAAGAAGATCCGAAATTTAATGTAAATCTTACGATTCAAATTAACCCGGAACCGGACCAGACGGGAACGGTACTGTTCGATACGAGACAACAGGGGATTTGGTTTGAAGGTGAAAGCGGTACAACGGTATTCAATGGGACAATGGCGCTACAGAACGGCGCCTCCTTTGGCGGGAAATGCGAAACCTATCCTGTCTTCCATGACCAACCAAATGCAGGCATATTCACGCTGTGCGAGTCGGCCACGCTGCGCATCGCCTATGGCCAGGACATCCAGATTTATTCGTTTGATGAAAGCACTCTTCAGGTGAAGTCGCAGACGCAATCGATGCCCTACGATCCGCAAGACCCGGTATGCAGTGAAATTGTGGCCGGCGCCGTTAATTTGCTCGGGAAATTACATTTCGTTCTGCCGCCGAATGTTACGGAAAATGCCGTAATATTGAAAATTCCCAATGGAGAGGTGACCGTCGCATCTTCCGCCACCATCGATGTTGGCATAAATAGTTGCACGAGCGAATCATTTGCCCTATGCGAGGGCCAATCGGTGGTGCTACTGGAATGCCAATCGCTACAGCTTCACACGAATTTTCCCAACTGCGACGGTGAAACCATTCCCGGCGTCCGCTCCGACTATCAGTTTCGCATCCAACAAGATGGCAACAGAATTTTGGCCGAATTCTTGAGTACGGCAGAAAACTCTAGCGGCGGAGATTCCTCAAGTTTCTACGATTCGAGCTCCGCCAATTCCGGCTCTGATAGTTCCGCCAATTCAGGTTTTGGTAGCTCCGCCAATTCAGGTTTTGGTAGCTCCACTTCTGATATTTCTAGCTCCAGCGGCGAAAGTGGAGTTACCGATGATCCCAGAAAAGCACTCTGCGGAGGATGGCTAGTTGGCGTGGCTCTGCTGAACGGCAGCGGCGATCGGCTGGAAATTTCGCAAATAGGAAAAACAACCGCCTTCTGCACCGTCGGCGGTGGCGCGGAGCGATGCGAAGTAGGCTCAGCCATCGAGCTGCGAGAAAACTCCCTCGTGGCCGGACTGGTCGGCCGAAGCGGGCCGTTCACCTTCGGACCTTTCTTGGAGGGCGCAGCCACCAAAAGCGATACGGAAAATTTGGTAGATGGCGAATTGGAACGCAGCGGCAGCGGACAGGCCCAGCTCCTCGGAGGTGGCCTTTTCTTGCGGCTAGATCTTCCCCAAATGGGCTCTGGCCGGATTTTTGGAGAAATTATCGGACGGGCAGGCATTCTCAACAACCGCTGGGACGGCGAGGACGAGGCGGCCGACATGTCCTTCAGCGGCAGTAAAATGCCCTATTTTGGCGGTCGGGCCGGCCTGGGTTGCCGCTGGAGAGATCCCTGGGGCTATGCCATGGAGTTCTATGGACGATACTCCTGGTCTCACCTGAACGAGACAGACTTACAGGAAGAAACATTTTCCTTTCGGCCGGTGGACTCCCACCGGGCCCGCCTGGGCTACTCAATGGTCTACCCGTCCGACAAGATGTTGGCCCCCTGGTTCGGAGGCTATTACGAATGGGAATTGGCCGGAACGGCCAAGCTAGACCAGGGAGAGGTCCCTTGGTCTTCTCTACGGGGCAAGCGCTTTGTCGGTGAGCTGGGTCTAACCGTTCGAC
>JAIRMB010000071.1 GCA_031258995.1 Puniceicoccales bacterium | reverse complement strand
GGGCAGCTGCGACTGGAGCAGAACCCGGACATTCGGGCTCCGCTTTGGCGCGGGGGAGGACCCGGCCGCTTTCATAGCAGGAGAAAAAACGACGGTGGAAGGCTACCGCGCCACGAAGGGATTCCACGACATCTGCCACAAAAACAACATAAGCTGCCCCGTCCTGGATGGCATTTACGGCATTCTCTATGAGTCGGTCCCGGCCGCAGAAATCGGCAATGCGTTCATGGCCCGTGCACTGCGCGAAGAAGCGGACTAAAGCCTATTCGCCGTAGCGGCTGCGGCGTCCGTCCCGGTCCGCTTTTGCCCGCCTGCGGGCTTCGTAGTCCATGGCTGCCCTGCCCATATAGGCAGCGCACCCCAAAAAAATCGCCAAATACCATTTCGTATTGGGACTTTCGTAGAGGTAGCGAAGAAGACACAAAAAATTATTCCAAAATGCCATCGCCTTCCCCTTCCGCCGTTCCGCCCATCCGCTGACCCTGTACCGCCAGCCCAGCCGGCGGGCGATAGCGGCCTATGATGAAATCCAACGGCGAACCTTTTCCCGGTTTCCCGGCCAGGATTTCCACAAGCCGCTTCCGTGCCCTCTGCGCCGTCGGCGAATCCTTTGGAGCCAACTGCGAAGCTTCCTCGTAGTAGGGTTCCGCCCCGTGCGGATTTTGGCGCGCGTCGTAGTAAAAATCCCCCATGTCGACCTTACCGGCCGCCAGCAGGTCCGTTGCCTCCGCCAACCCCTCTTCCGCCCGCTCCGCCGACGGAGAATCGGGAAAGAGGACAAGGAACTCCTGGTAGCTATTCATGGCCTCTCGGGTCATTTTTTGATCGTAGCTCGGTCCCGGGACCCGTTCCCGGTAAACTTTGGCCAGCAGGAGCAAGGCGTCGGGCGCTACGGGCGAGCCGGCATATTCATCCACCAGCCGTTCCAGGGCCTCGATGGCAGCATCCGGCTCCCGCATGCGGAGCGATAGGCGGGCAACATTCAGCAGCGCCTCGGGCGCGAGTGCGGAGTAGGGCACCCGCTCGACCACCTTGCTGAAGTAATCGCGGGCGGCGGACCGGTCCTTGAACCCGGGCAATTTTCCCCAGAACAAGCGGTTGCGCCTTCCCTCCATCAGGGACTGGGCCACCTGAAACTCCAACTCTACCACGCCCATGTAGCCGCCGTAGGTCGGATATTTATCCAAAACTCCCTCCAGGCAGCGGAAAGCGCGCCGATAGCGACCCTGTCGAAGAAAAATCATCCCCCGCCGGTACAGCGCCTCCGGCGCTTCGTCACTCTGCGGGTAGCTCCGCGCTATCGCTCGGTAGCGGCGAAGGGCCGATCCAAGTTTTCCATTCTCCTCCAGCGCAACAACTTCCGCAAATGTGCGAGCCGGCTCTCCCGCGGGGAAATCTACCTGTCCCAAGAGGGATAGGGCTGAGGACAGTAGGGCAAATGCAACCAAAGATCCGCGTCCCACGCACTCTTTCTTTCAGAGTATTTTTCCTATGGCAATGAAAAAGTCTCGGGCGCTTCGCCGCTGCGAGGTGTAACCCGTTGCCAACGGGAGCAAAAAGACCTCATCGGTGCCATGGAAAATCGCCATCGGCCTGCGCGGTCCCGGTCCGATCGACTGCCGCGGAACGGACGCCGCCGCATTCCTTTAGCGCACGTTCGATACGGTCCGCCGCTGGGCACCTTCAATTTTTTGAATCAAATTCAACGCTGCGGAAATGCTCTGCTGCAAATCATTGTTGGCCATGGAAATTATGCTGGAAACGTTGGACAGCTTACCCGAGTAGCTATCGCCCGTGGACCGGATGAAATCGCAATAGCTTTTCAAGTCGTCACAGGTAGCAAAAATTGAATGTTGCCCAGTGATAATTTGGTCCGCTGTTTCTATTAGCGGCATATAGCCGTTTTCTTCGATTGCCCGAGTGCTGTAGTCTGGTATAAATGACGATTTTAAAATATCCTTAGATATGTCCTCTAAGAAATAGTAGGCCATCGCGCCAGTTTCGTCAATTTTCGCTCTAACCCTAAAAAATTGAGGAAACTCGTTGTCATATGTGTTATCCTCATATATGGCCGTAGCACCTGACGTTCCGTCAGCTAAACATTTCTTCATGCCATCGAATGTCGCAATATCGTACGGGTATCCGCCTCCACGATTTAAAACATATCTACGCACATCATCACAAGACATGCATACGATATTGCCGGGGATCATATACATACCGGGAATTGCGCGTCCTATGGAAACAAAATCTTGCAACGTGTGATACTCATAGTCACCTGCTTGCTCAACTTCTACAAGTTTATGCGTTTTAGTTGTTGCGCTGTCACTCCCAGATGCTGCCATTAGACAAATGTGAATGCCCGTCGGAAAATCTGGATCGCTTATGACTCTACTATCCGGAAAAAAACCACAGTATAGCTGAGGCAAAACTCCTACTACGCCCAACTTAAAAGGTAGCGGCAGACCTGCTTTGGGAAATTCGGACAACATCGACCATGTCATTTCGATAATTCTATTATGTAGTTCATCAGGGCCGAATTGGCTCTGCAGCCCGTTGAATAGCTGGTAGAGATTGATGAGTTTCGCTGTCTTCATATTAATCGCATCTGCCTCGGCAAGAAGATCTTCCATCTGCGCAGTGGAAAAACGGCTATTTTGATAGATCACGCCCAGAACGATGGTTAACAGGTCCATCTCCCGTCGGGCTTTGTCTGTCGGTTGATAGACCTGTGAATAATGGACATAGATGGGGCCCCGGTCACTGTCGGTCGGAAATGTAATTTCCAAAAACTCTCCGCCAAGCCCTCCCGCGGCCGCCGCATCGAGCGGCACGTAGTCCACGGACGGATTCACTCGGTAGCAAAAATAGTTTAAATTTCCGTCCTCGTCGGCCGTGATGGTCCCGCCCTGCTCTGCCCACTGAAACTTCAGTTTAGACGCGTCATCGCCCAACAACTGATAATAGACGCTGTTTTGCGGCAGTTCAGAAACATTTACAGGCCGGTTCGGACTCACAAAGTGAATTTTACTTTTTTTTATGCGCCGGAAAAGA
Source organism: Puniceicoccales bacterium (assembly GCA_031258995.1). Lineage (GTDB taxonomy): Bacteria > Verrucomicrobiota > Verrucomicrobiia > Opitutales > JAIRLM01 > JAIRMB01. The sequence continues at coordinate 11,008 of JAIRMB010000071.1, read as the reverse complement.
AAAAATAACCGATACAACTGAGCCATCGATCCCCCCACCCGCCCGACAGCGTCGCCTAGCGGGCCGAGAGAGACGGGCTTCGCCATCGGGAACGGCGTCCCGCTAGTGCACGTTGGACGCGGTCCGCCGCTGGATGTCTTCAATTTTCTGTATCAGGCCTAGGGCGGCGGAGAGATTCTGCTGCAGTTCGCCATTGGTAAATAGTATCATGTTGGAAATATTGGACATGTGCGCAGCGTGGACGTCATTCTGCGCACGAATAAGATCGCAGAAGCTTTTTAGGTCGTCGCAGGTAACATAGATGGCGCACTGCTCGTTCTCAATTTCCTGCGCCGGCTTCAAAATTGGCGTCCAATTGTTGGCCATCTTGACAGTCGGCCGCGACCAGGTGCCTCTATTTACTTTTTCCGGCACAAGACTATAGCGTAAAATAGCCCCCGTTTCTTTGTCAAATTCCGGCCTAAGGGAGAAAGCTTCCACCGTGTCCGTTAGACCCCCAAGGGTGGAAACGTTCACGCTGCCGTCCGAACCATTCGATATGCAAGATGCCGCACCGACGTAGGAGGTCGGATCCCCATAGGGCGAGCTTTCGCAAACGAGACGGTGGACATTTTCCGGAGAAAGATCGAGTCTACCAGACTCCTCCATGTCGACGTAGCTCCACGGATGCCCCTTTTTTTTGTCGTAATATATCTTCCCAGAATCTAAAAGCAGGCGCTTTCCCCTCTCCTTTCTATTTCCATTTTCAAAGGATTTATCCATGCAGTAAAGTGACCATCGAGTGTGCCGACAGAGGGAATTTTTTGCGTTGTATAAGAGGAACATGCGCGGCAGGGCTCCGACTGTGGCCCATTTGAATGGCAAGGGCATGCCGGCCCGCAAAAATTCCTTCAACATGTCCCACTTCAATTCTATAACCTTACTATGCGCTTCGTTAGGACTAAATTGCCCCTGCAATCCGTTGAATAATCGGTACAATTCAAGGAGTTTTGCCATTCGGACGTTAAGCATATCGGCCTCTGCGAGAAGATCTTCCAGTTGAGCGATCTGGAATCGGCTACTTTGATAGAGGGCGCCCATTACGATGGTTAGTAAATCCGCCTCCCGTCGGGCCGACTCCGTCGGCTGATAGATTTGAGAATAATGCACATAGAGAGGATTCCGGCCACTGTCCGCTGGAAATGTGATTTCCAAAAATTCCCCACAGTGGGGCGCTCCTCTCCCCGCCGGCGACGCACCGGCCGGCACGTAGCCGAGGGTCGGATTTACTCGATAGCAAAAATAAAGCAAATTACCGTCATTGTCAGTTGTTACGACACCGCCCTCCCCTTCCCATTGGAACCTCAATCGGGAAACGTCTTCGTCAAAGAGAGGATAATAGACGCTGCTGGCGGGAAGCTCGAAAATAGTACTAGGCCGATCTACAAACACACGATTCTCTTAGTCCTCATCGGCGGAGTGGAAGCAAAAAAACATCGGATTTTTTCGAAAATTTTACGGCACCATCGCGAAGGCGTTGACTCCGGCCAACGATCCCTAGAGGAACTGCCATGGTCCTGCCGCTCTTTGTCATCGCCGGACCGACGGCCGTCGGCAAATCTGCCCTGGGCATCTCATTGGCCAAACGCTTTGGTGGAGTGGTACTTTCCTGCGATTCCGTCCAGGTCTATCGGGCCATGGACATTGGAACGGCCAAAGTAAGCGCTGAAGAGCGAGCCATGGTAACACACTTCGGATTGGATCTTTGCGAGCCGGACCGGCCCTATGACGTAAAACAATTCGCCGATCATGCCGCCGAAGTGCTGCTCCATTCCGTCGGCCCCGTTTTTTGCGTGGGCGGCAGCGGATTTTACCTGAAAATGTTCTATGGCCCCGTCTATGATTCCATCGCCGTTTCGCCGGCCGTGCGGGAGCGGGTTCGGGCAATCGAAAAGCGAGATGGCTTAAATGGCCTTCTGCAGGAATTGGATAGCCATGGCGGTGGAAATTTGCCCATCGATCGAAAGAACCCGCGGCGCGTTGCGCGATTCCTAGAGCGGACTATGGAGAGCGACGTGCGGCCCGCCATTCTGTTGGAAAAATTTCGCAAAATGAAGGGCTCCTTCGCAGAACGAAAACCGTACACGCTGCTGCTGGAGGGAGCCGGACCGGACTACGAAGGCACACTGCGCCGTCGCATCGAAAAGCAGCTGACCGACGGACTGGTCGGCGAAACGGAAATGCTTCGACAAAAAGGTTTTGAACAAAATCCGTCCGCCTGTGGGTCGGTCGGCTACCGGGAAGCTCTTGACCTTCTGGACGGGCGAATAGGGCGGGAAGAGTTACCGGAGCGCATCTTGATCCGCACACGGCAGCTCGCCCGGAAGCAGCGCACCTGGCTGCGCCATCAGATAGCGGCCGACGTTGTACTTCCCCCTAATGGGGAAAATTTTGGCATGGCGGCGGATTTTGTCGAGCGGCGACTTTTCTAGGTTTTGGCCGGCCGCGAGACACGCTTGACGGTCCGCAGAATTCCTTCCAGCCATGACCCATGGCTTCGGTACGCATCCTGGGCGGGCGGCCTCTGTCCGGCGAAGTGGCCATCGGCGGCGCCAAAAATGCGGGGCTGCTCGCCTTGGCTGCCACGCCGCTGACCGACGATCCGGTAATCATCGAGAATCTGCCGCGACTGGAGGACATTCGCACCATGGAAACCATCCTGTGCGGATTGGGCGGAAAAATTTCTCACCGGGAGAGCACTACGCAAATCTGCATGAAAGATTTTACCGGCGACCCGAACGGCGAAGCCGTCACCCAGATGCGGGCCTCCGTCTGTCTATTGGGCTCCCTCGTCGCACGGCGCGGGCGGGCGGTCCTTCCACTCCCCGGCGGCTGCGCCATAGGCCCGCGACCCATCGATTTACACCTACATGGGCTACAAAAATTGGGCTGCGAGATCGCCCTGCGCAATGGCCACATCCACGTGACAGCGGAGCGACTGCGGGGGGCCAGCCTATTCCTGGGCGGACGCCACGGGAGCACGGTCACCGGGACGGCGAACGTCCTCTGTGCGGCTGTTTTGGCGAAGGGAACGACGGAAATTCAGTGCGCCGCCTGTGAGCCGGAAGTGGTGGACCTCTGCCATTTTCTTCAAAAAATGGGCGCAAAAATTTACGACATAGGTAATCCCGTTTTGACCGTGGAGGGCGTGGACGGCCTCCACGGCGTCCGGCATCGGCTCATCGCGGATCGTATCCAGCTGGGCACCTTCGCACTGCTCGCTCCCCTGGCCCATGGAGATTTTTTTCTTTCTCCGGCCGACCCGTCCCACTGCGGAGCGCTGCTAGAGGCTCTGGATCGCATGGCTGTCCCGGCGGAGGTGGGCCCCAATTCTATTCGCGTCCTTGGTAGGCGCTGCCTCCTGCGTCCCACGGATTTAACAACTCTTCCCTACCCCGGCTTCCCCACGGACCTGCAGGCCGCCATGTGCGTACTTATGACTCAGGCGGAAGGAATTAGCATCATAACGGAGCGGGTCTATCCGCACCGCTTCGCCCATCTGGGGGAATTAGAGCGCATGGGGGCCTCCATTGCACTGGAGGGACAGAGCGCTATCGTGAAGGGGCCCAGAAAATTGACCGGCGCACCGACCGCAGCGGCAGACCTGCGGGGCGGGGCCTGCCTATACTTGGCTGCGCTGGCGGCGGAGGGAGAAAGTACTGTCCGGAACGTGCAGCACGTAGATCGCGGCTATGAAAATTTCGAAGAAAAGTTGCGCAAGCTCGGTGCAGTCATAGAAAGGATCCCCTGATGGGCCCACGAAAGCATTTTAACGGTGCCCAGTGGCGACTAATGGAAAATTTTTGTGGCCTGCCGGCCCTGGAGCGGCGGCCATTGGTCCGACCCGTCGATCGGCTCGATGATCTGCTCAATCGCATCATGGGCACCTGCTTGAGCCGTTCAAGCCGACTTCAGACGCTGACCGATCTTTGGCCTCAAATCGTCGGCGCAACCCTGTCCCGCCTGAGCAAGCCGTACTGCATACGCGGATTTGTTCTGACCGTTCTCGTTTCCGGCGATGCGACCGCCCAAGAGCTGTCTCTGCGACAGAAGGAAATTCTGCGGGAAATTCACAAATTGCCCGATTCGGCCGCCATCCGAACCATCCGACCTTTCTGTCGCTAGGGCTGAAAATTACAACTGCGGCGCTTCCACCGAAGGATTTCAACTTTCTAAACAAAATCTCATCCGCACTGCCGTCGATACCAACGATGGTTGGTAATTTTTTTGGATAAGAAGCGCCGACACTATCATTGTAATGATCCAAGCTGACTTTCTTCAAATTCAAGAGAGTTGCTCGGAATCATCCCCCTGAAATTTCCTTATCCAGCCGGTCAGGGCTCTGTCGTCGGTCCTAGGCAAAGTCCCGCCGGCGAAATTGCCCCGGCCACCGCCCCGGCCGCCGACCGCGGTCGCCAACTCCTTTGCCAGCTCTCCGGCGGTACCGCCGTCCGGACCGCCAACGATGGCGAAGTTCCACCGGTCCCTCTCCTCCGCCAGCAGCAACAGCAGGTCACTGCCCTCGAGCTGTGCCTGCAGCTGCCGAGCCAGGGCGCGGAGCGCCTCGCCGTCCTGGGGCCGCACCCTGTGGCAGTGGCGGTGCCTCTCCGCGGCGCGAAGCGCCGCGGAGAGGCCGGCCAGCTCTTCCCGCCTGGCCGCCTCCGTCCGTTCCTTCGCTTCCTTCTCAAAATTTTTAAGTCGTTCCCGCAGAACCCTTATGGCCTCTAGCGGTTCGCCACCGGCCAGCTCCCGCTGCAATTCCCGCTGCCGGCGAAACAGCTCGCCGTAGTGCTCGTGGGCGACCTCGCCGGCCAGAGCACAAATGCGGCGCGTCCCGGCCGCTATGGCACTTTCCGCGATGATCTTAATCGTACCAATCTCTCCCGTGGCGGACGCGTGGGTGCCACCGCAGAGCTCCGCCGTCGGACCGATTTCCACCACCCGCACCCGGCCGCCGTAGCGCTCGCCGAAGTGGGCCAGGCAGTGGGGCGGCCGCTTTTCGAATTCTGTCTCAAAAACATTCACTGGCATGTTCGCCCGCACGGTCCCATTTGCCTCCCGCTCCACCTCAGCCAGCTCCTCCTCGCTGAGGGCCCGAAAGTGGGAAAAATCGAAGCGGAGGCAGTCCTCCGTCACCAGCGATCCGGCTTGCATCACGTGATTTCCTAGCCTTTTACGCAAGGCAGCCTGAAGAATGTGGGTAGCCGTGTGGTGGGCGCAGATGCGGCGGCGACGACTTTTGTCCACTTCCAGGGTAGCCCTCTGTCCGACGAGTTTTTCGTCAAGGGACCCGTTCACTGCATGCAGCAATGTGCCCTTCCCGCCCCGCTCCGTAGCGACGATCGCCCATTTTTTGCCATCGACGGTCACGGCCCCCCTATCGCCGCACTGGCCGCCCATCTCACCGTAAAAAGGGGATTCGGCCGTAACCAGACAACTACCGCCGGTCGATCGGGGCAGGACGGCAAGAATGGTGCTTTCCGTAGGACCGTCCGGCAGGTCGTAGCCCACGAAGACGGTGGGCGGCAACGCGGATGCCTCCACGGTAATTTTTTGCATTTTTTGCGAACTGCGGGCGCGGGTCCGCTGCCGTTCCATGGCCCGCTCAAAACCTTCCAGGTCAACGGAGCAATTCCTTTCTGCTGCAATAAGTTGAGACAGATCCAGGGGAAAGCCGTAGGTGTCGTGCAGTTCAAAGAGAACTTCGCCGGGAATGCGATCCCGATGGATCCCAATGGCCGCCTCCAAAACTTGCAATCCGCGATCGATCGTGCGCTCGAAGGCATCCTGCTCCCTAATCAGGGTAGTTTGAATGACTTCGCGAGAGTCGGATAGGTTGCCGTAGGCAGTTTCCAAGGTTCGACGGCAAACGTCCGCCAAATCCGCCAAGTAATTGCCCCGCAGTTCGAGCCGCCGGCCGAAGAGCACGGCCCGTCGCAGGATTCGCCGCAGCACGTAGCCACGCCCTTCGTTGCTGGGAAAAATGCCATCAGCGATGGCGAGGGTCAGCGTGCGCGAGTGGTCCGCCACCGCCCGGAAGGCGCAATCGAAAAGTTCCCGCTCCGAGGGCGATCGTCGGTTCTCCGGTACGGAACCGCCGTAGGTTATGTCCTTCCCGCTGAGCCGTGCTACCCGATCCAGGAGCGGTTGAAAGAGGCTACTCGAATAGTTGGAGGGAGGCCGAGAGAAGTCGCGAAATCCGTCCGTAGTGGCCCAGATGCCGGCAATGCGCTCCAGACCCATGCCCGTATCCACGTAGCGCTGGGGGAGCTGTTCGAATTTTTCATCGCCCAGCGCGTTGTACTGAATAAAAACTAGGTTCCACAGCTCCATGCGGCGGGGACTGGAACCGCCCACCGACGCCAGTCCGCCATCGCCACGGGCCGTCAGATCCATATGTATTTCGGTGCAGGGCCCGCAGGGGCCCGTCTCACCCATCATCCAAAAATTATCCCGCGCTCCGCCGTAGGAGATATGTCTTTCGGGATCGAGGCCCTCTTCCCGAAACAGTCGACACCAGATAGCGTAGGACTCCCCGTCGTAGGAGGCCGGATCGCCCGGCAGCGGCCGATAGACCGTGGCCATGAGCCGTTCCTTTGGGAAATGCCAGCGCTTTACTAGCAACTCCCAGGCCCAGCGGATGGCCTCCTCCTTGAAGTAGTCGCCGAAAGACCAATTGCCCAGCATTTCAAAAAAGGTGTGATGGTAGCAGTCGTAGCCGACGTCCTCCAGATCGTTGTGCTTCCCACCGGCCCGTATGCACTTCTGCACGTCCGCCACACGGCCGTCCGAATTCGGTCGCTGGCCCAAAAAACAGGGCACGAACTGGTTCATCCCCGCGTTTGTAAAAAGGAGATTCGGCGCGGAGGGCATGAGCGACGCGGAAGGGACGATGCGATGGCCTTTTTCCCGAAAAAATTCCAAAAAATCACTGCGGAAACTGCCGGCGTCCACAGCGCCCAGCTAGCCGCCGAGGTCCTTTTGACAACCCTTTTGTGCCCCGCCCCATCCGCTCTTGCCGATGGAGGAGCGGGCGGGCAGCGGATCGGCCATTTGCACGTTCGGCTCCCGAGCGACGGGCGGAAGGGATCATGGACGGCATAGAGGCCGCGCTTGCCAGACGGCCATAGTGGGCTATTCCCCTCCAGGTCAGCCTAAATTGGAGAGTTCGACTTCACCGCCGTCGGTTCTTTCCGGACCATTGGCACTTCTTGACTCCCCGTCACTTTTTCATTCCCCAGAAAGTGGAATGAGTGCCCAAGTTTCACAAATTGGGCCTCATGTACGATTCTCCCGTGATCTTCTGCAAAACGGCATCAATTTCCGTGCGCACGTATCCCATGGTGAATTGTCTAATACCCTGCTGCGCTCCAGGAATATCGGCAATGTCCAGCGCCGCTCGACACGGGTCCAGGGTCTCTGCCAAAGTCGCAAGCAGCATGACAACTTGCACTCCCGATAGATTGGCGCGCCGATCGGCATTGACGATGAACTCACGCAGTTGGAGTAGAAACGCTATCGCTGGATCTTTGCACTTTTCCTGCAACAAACTCGGGTCGACAGTTTCGCCATCCCCATACTGGACCGTTCCCAATAAGAAATGGTCGAGGTGTGCGATGAGTTCTTTAACGTCTTTCTGCGCAAGGCTTTTATTGTTTTCAGCGGAGCCCGGTTCTTCGTATCGTTTGGCAAATTCTCCCGCATACCGCAATCCATCCATTAGCGCCCTGCTTGCCGATTGAAGAAAAACGGATGCATCGTACTTGTTAGTGAATATCGCGTTTATAAGGGACATCATTCCGACAATGGCTAAGGGCGTACCCGCGAGAATGCCATAGAATAAAACCGCACTGCCGATCAAGCCGAGCGGTGGCAGAAAAATTAATAGGGCACTTGCGCCCGCCGCCAGAGCGACACCGCCGACAATTGTGAGCACTCGAGCCAAAGTGCACATTTTATCCGATTTCACAGCGCAGCTTTCAGCGGTACTAACTATAGTAGAAGGAGTTATCTGATTTCCTTCTGACTGAGCGGTTTTTTGATTTTCACTAAAGAACTCAATGGTCTGCCCCATAAAAGCTCGTTTCAGTGGAAATCGAGTAACGGCCACGATGCTATTTTATCAATTTAGTGCCATCTGTCGAATTGTTAAATGATCACATTTCACCCGCTATCCCAAAGAGAGCCTGATTGTACCGCAATTAGAGAACAATTTCTCAACTTTTGGGCCGACAAATTCGACGGACGGGGCGCAAATATTCTAGACAGCTGGTAGCCGTGCCCTAGGAAAAGGGCGGCCATGGGAAAGGTCCCCTTCGATTTCTTGCCCCACCTAGAAGAGAAAATCGGCAGGGTCGCGCAGGATCGCTGCGGTTTTGGCGCCGATTTTCAGCCGACCGTGCGAGTGGCCGACGCCCATTTCGGAGATTTTCAGGCTAATGGAATTTTGCCCTACGGCAAGCGGCACGGCGCTAGTCCGCGCCAGCTGGCCGGACAGCTGCTTTCCGCCCTCGAGGAGGACGACGATTTTTCGGCCCTTGCCGTAGCGGAAATTTCCGGAGCCGGCTTTTTAAACATCGTGCTGCGGGCCGCAGCCCTCGGGGAATGGCTCGCAGCCTACGGCGGCCCGGAGGACTTTCGTCGGGCCGCTGCCGCCGTCACGGGCTTGGCCGGGCGGCGGGTGGTGCTGGACTATTCCTGTCCAAACAGCGCCAAGCAGATGCACGTCGGCCACCTACGCTCTCTGGCGATCGGCGACTGCCTCTATCGGCTGCTGGACTTTTTCGGAGCAAAGGTGGTTCGCGACAATCATATCGGCGACTGGGGGACCCAATTCGGCATTTTGCTGCGACAGCTGCGACTCGAAGGGGTGGACCTGCCGTCGGTCCCCCAGGAGGAAGCACTAGACCTGCTGGAATCCCTCTATCGCAGAGGGAATGTCGAAACGGAGCGGTCGCCAAAGGCGCTGATGGAGGCGCGACGGGAGCTGCTGGCGCTGCAGGGCGGCGACCCGGAACGGTTGGCGCTCTGGGAGAAAATTAACGAAATTTCCTACGCCTCCTTTCAAAAAATCTACGATTTGACCGATGTGCAATTTGACCTGGTTCTTGGCGAATCCTTCTATCGCAATTCCGTTGCCCGGGTCTACGACGAACTCCTACGCTGCTCCGTTGCAGAAGAAGACGGTGGGGCGCTTGTCGTTTTTCATGGGGAACACGAACGCTTTCGGGAGCAGCCCTTTCTCGTGCGCAAGTCCGACGGCACCTCTAACTACGCCGCAACGGACCTGGCTGCAGTTCTATATCGAGTTGAACATCTTGCTGCTGAAGAAATTTTGTACGTTACCGACGGCCGTCAGAGGGACCATTTCGAGCAGCTTTTTTTGACCGTGAAAAAATGGTTTCTCGCCAAAAACTATCCACTGCCAACGCTCCGCCACGTGTGGTTTGGGACCGTCTGCGGCAGCGACGGAAAGGCTATCAAGACCCGTTCGGGGGAACCCGTTCGTCTGCAAGAGCTGTTCGATAGCGCCATCGGCCGCGCCGGAGAAATTCTGGCGGAAAAAAATCCACGCCTGCCCGCAGAGGAACGGACGGCCGTAGCCTGCGCCGTCGGCGTGGGGGCGCTCAAGTACGGCGATCTTTCCCAGAACCGCACGTCCGACTACGTCTTTTCGCTGGAAAAAATGCTCTCCTTCGAGGGCAATACGGCCCCCTACCTGCAGTACGCCGTTGCCCGCTGCAGAGCCATTCGGCGGCGCGCCGACGGGGAGGCCCTTCGACCGGGGACAAATTTAGAACCAGATACGGCGGAAGAACGTGCGCTTGCTCGCAGACTTTTTCTCTTTCCCCTTACGCTCGCCATGGCGCTGGAGGACCTGCGTCCCCACCTACTCTGCAGCTATCTTTACGAACTTGCCTGCGAGTTTTCCTCATTTTACGATAGCAGCCGCATCTTCGGAGCGACAAGGGAAGTCGCCGAGCGGCGATTGGGCCTCTGCGAGGTTACGGCCAATTTTCTCACGATTGGATTACAATTGCTTGGCATTAAACCGCTTAATAGGATGTAGGGATGGCTGCGAAAACATTTGTCGAGGATCTGCCCTTCCAGTGTGCGCTCTTTGAGAAATTCGCCGAAAAGTGCAGCGACGATTTGCCCGTGCTGCTCGGCCTGAGCGAATTTTATCTCGCCGCTGGCCGCGTCGGCGACGGACTCCGGACAGCCGTACGGGCCACCGTGCTTGCGCCGGAAAATCCGAATCTGCACTATGTCCTTGCCTGCGCCTTTGCCCTTTCGAGGCAGAGCCAGTTTGCGCTAGATCATCTTAAACTGGCCGTACAGTTGGGCTACGACGACCTGCGCCGGCTAGAGCGGGACCAACGGCTCCAATCCCTGCAAGAATCCACCGCCTATCGGGCCATCGTTCGCCTGCTGCGCCAGAAGGAAAAATGAACTCCGGCCGTAGGCGCTAGAACTCGTATCTTGCTCGCAGGGAGCCGCTTACGCTCTTCTGTATGCCGGTGGAGCCGTGGAGGGCGAGGTCGATGGCGGCGGCGGCGCTGGGCCGGTAGGAGAGGCCCAGTTCGCCGGCCGTGGAGCCGCCCTTCAACGAGGGTTGTGGGATGTCCAGCCCGCCCGCGCTGCCGCGGGCCGTTCCGGCGAATTCGCGCTCGTAAAATGCTCCGCACCAAGGAGCTAGCTTCCATTGGTACGGGTAGGCGAGCCGACCGCCGAGCCGGACCCGGTGGGAATTCGTCGGCCGGAAGGAAATCTCCTCCCGTACGAAATCTTCGCCGTTCCCGCGAGAGTAGAAGTACTTGCCACAGCACTCGATGGAATGTTTTTCCCGATTTTCCCAGCGGCAACTCAGCCCCGCCCGGCCGCCGAAGTAGGGAATTTTGCCGTCGAAGGACCTACCGGCCGCCGGGCCCTCGCCGTCCCAGCGGTTGGTGAGCAGGCCGGCCCGGCC